>NZ_BAAAQM010000015.1:78946-172939 GCF_039531675.1 Catenulispora subtropica | reverse complement strand
AACGCGCGAACCTAGCCTGACGAGACACATGATCCGAACCCCGAACAGCTCCTAGGAGGAATACGGAACGCTCGAGCCTCGTGGACGTGGGCACCGGTGTGGATACCGTGGGTGCGGCGTCACTGTTGGCCCGCCACAAGGCAAGCCACCGCATGACAGTCGGGGCGATGGCGATGAGCAGGCCGTAGTACAGACCAGAGCCCACTGCGGCCACGGTCGCGAAAGCGCGCAGAGTCGGCGCACGGTCGTTCGGGAGTATGAGGAATGCGGCAACCATCACGCCGCCGAGTTCCGGGAAGAAAAGCAGCATCGCGGGGCCGAACCCGGCCATCGCGCGCATCTGGACCGCCGCGTCCCGGGCCGCCGCCTGGCGAACCGCCGTTCGCACCCGGCGCGCCTGCTCGGTGTCGAGCCCCTGGAGATCACTCAGATCCGCCCGATAACGCCTGATCAGCCTGCGGAACCGGTCTTCCGGAGACTGATCCACCGCACGACGGCTCACGCCCCTCCAACCCCCCACCATCACTCAGCCGTCGCCCGACCGGCCTATGCGATCAAACCCCCACAACCCCCACCGCCCACAAGCTAACCGCCCACCCCCCACGGCGGAAGCCCGAACGCGCATCTCGCTATCTGGAACGCATCTCGGGATGGCTCGTCCCGCACTGTGAGATAGTCCACTCCCCACGCGCCCCACCATGTTGTAACCTCTGTTTACACCTGATCGAGATCGCGCAAGGGCCAACGACGTCCCGCCGTGCCATAGACACGACGGAAGGACAGCCCATGGCTTTGCCCGCCATACCGCCCGGTCGTCTTGCCCCCGCCCGCCCCGCTGAGAGTGCCGTGCCGTTCTCGGCGCTTCCCGCGGCCCAGGGGCTCTACGATCCGCGCGCGGAGAAGGACTCCTGTGGGGTCGCGTTCGTCGCGACGCTCACCGGGGTGCCCTCCCACGCGATCGTCGCCCAGGCGTTGCAGGCGCTGGTCAACATGGAGCACCGCGGCGCCTCCGGCGCCGAACCGTCCACCGGGGACGGGGCCGGCATCCTGGTGCAGGTTCCGGACGCCTTCCTGCGTGCCGTGGTGGCCGAGCAGGCCGCGGGCGCCGGATCCGCGAACCCTGGTTTCGATCTGCCCCCGGCCGGGCACTACGCCGTGGGTCTGGCGTTCCTGCCCGTCAACGACGACGAGGCGCGGGCCGCCGAGGCCCGGATCGAGGCCATCGCCGTCGAGGAGGACCTGGCGATCCTCGGCTGGCGCGACCTGCCGACGAACCCCGAGGGGCTCGGCCAGGGCGCGCTGTCCGTCATGCCCCGGTTCCGCCAGCTGTTCGTCACCGGTACCGGCGGCGAGAGCGGCATCGAGCTGGACCGGCTGGCCTTCGCCCTGCGCAAGCGGGCCGAGCGCGACGCCGAGGTCTACTTCCCGTCGCTGTCCTCGCGCACGCTGGTCTACAAGGGCATGCTCACCACCGAGCAGCTGGAGCACTTCTTCCCCGACCTGCTGGACGAGCGCTTCGCCAGCGCCATCGGCCTGGTCCACTCCCGCTTCAGCACCAACACGTTCCCGGCCTGGCCGCTGGCCCACCCCTACCGCTTCGTCGCGCACAACGGCGAGATCAACACGGTGGTCGGCAACCGGAACTGGATGCGGGCCCGGGAGTCCCAGCTCGGCACCGACCTGATCCGGGGCGACCTGGACCGGCTGTTCCCGATCTGCACCCCCGGCGCCTCCGACTCCGCCTCCTTCGACGAGGTCCTGGAGCTGCTGCACCTGTCCGGCCGCAGCCTCCCGCACGCCGTGCTGATGATGATCCCCGAGGCGTGGGAGAACCACGGCGAGATGGACGCCGCCCGGCGGGCCTTCTACCAGTTCCACTCCACCTTCATGGAGCCCTGGGACGGCCCGGCGGACATGGTCTTCTCCGACGGCACCCTGATCGGCGCCGTCCTGGACCGCAACGGCCTGCGTCCCTCCCGCTACTGGGTCACCGAGGACGGCCTGGTCGTCCTGGCCTCCGAGTTCGGCGTCCTGGACATCGACCCGGCCACCGTGGTCCGCAAGGGCCGCCTGCAGCCCGGCCGGATGTTCCTCGTCGACACCGCCGCCGGCCGCATCGTCGAGGACGAGGAGATCAAGGCCGCCCTGGCCGCCGCCGAGCCCTACGCCGAGTGGCTGCACGCCGGGCTGATCAAGCTCGACAAGCTCCCCGAGCGCGAGCACATCGTGCACACCCGCGCCTCGGTCACCCGCCGCCAGCAGACCTTCGGCTACACCGAGGAGGAGCTGCGGGTCCTGCTCGCCCCGATGGCGCGCACCGGCGGCGAGCCGCTGGGCTCCATGGGCTCGGACTCCCCGGTCGCGGTCCTGTCCGACAAGCCGCGCCTGGTCTTCGACTACTTCACCCAGCTGTTCGCCCAGGTCACCAACCCTCCGCTGGACGCCATCCGGGAGGAGCTGGTCACCAGCCTGTCCACCGCCATCGGCCCGGAGGGCAACCTGCTGGAGCCCACGGCCGCCAGCTGCCGCCAGGTCGAGGTGGCCTTCCCGGTCATCGACAACGACGAGCTCGCCAAGCTCATCCACATCAACGCCGACGGCGACCTGCCCGGCCTGCGCGCGGTCACCGTCTCCGGCCTCTACCGGGTCTCCGGCGGCGGCGCCGCCCTGCGGGCCCGCCTGGAGGAGATCCGCGAGGAGGTCGCCAAGGCGATCGCCGGCGGCGCGCGCATCATCGTGCTCTCCGACCGGCACTCCGACGCCGAGCACGCCCCGATCCCCTCGCTGCTGCTCACCTCCGCGGTGCACCACCACCTGATCCGGGAGAAGACCCGCACCCACGTCGGCCTGGTCGTGGAGGCCGGCGACGTCCGCGAGGTGCACCACGTCGCCCTGCTGATCGGCTACGGCGCCGCGGTCGTCAACCCGTACCTGGCCATGGAGTCCGTCGAGGAGATGGCGGCCAGCGGCCGGCTCGGCCTGATCGAGCCCGAGCAGGCCATCAAGAACCTGATCAAGGCGCTGGGCAAGGGCGTGCTGAAGGTGATGTCCAAGATGGGCATCTCCACCGTCGCCTCCTACCGCGGCGCCCAGATCTTCGAGGCCATCGGCCTGGCCCAGGACGTCGTCGACGAGTACTTCACCGGCACCACCAGCAAGCTGGGCGGCGTCGGCCTGGAGACGCTCGCCGAGGAGACCGCGCGCCGCCACGCCCGCGCCTACCCCAAGCAGGCCGGCACCTCCCGCCTGGCGCACCGCCGGCTGGAGATCGGCGGCGAGTACCAGTGGCGCCGCGAGGGCGAGCCGCACCTGTTCGACCCGGACACGGTGTTCCGCCTGCAGCACTCCACCCGGGAGAAGCGCTACGACATCTTCAAGCAGTACACCTCCCGCATCGACGAGCAGTCCGAGCGGCTCATGACGCTGCGCGGCCTGTTCAAGATCAAGGGCGGCGAGCGCCCGCCGGTCCCGATCGAGGAGGTCGAGCCGGTCTCGGAGATCGTCAAGCGCTTCTCCACCGGCGCCATGTCCTACGGCTCCATCTCGGCCGAGGCGCACGAGACCCTGGCCATCGCCATGAACCGGCTGGGCGCCAAGTCCAACACCGGCGAGGGCGGCGAGGACGTCGAGCGCCTGCGCGACCCGGAGCGCCGCAGCGCGATCAAGCAGGTCGCCTCCGGCCGGTTCGGCGTCACCGCCGAGTACCTGGCCGCGGCCGAGGACATCCAGATCAAGATGGCGCAGGGCGCCAAGCCCGGCGAGGGCGGGCAGCTGCCCGGCCACAAGGTGTACCCGTGGGTGGCCAAGACCCGGCACTCCACGCCGGGCGTCGGCCTGATCTCGCCGCCGCCGCACCACGACATCTACTCGATCGAGGACCTGGCGCAACTCATCCACGACCTGAAGAACGCCAACCGCGACGCCCGCGTGCACGTCAAGCTGGTCGCCGAGGTCGGCGTCGGCACGGTCGCGGCCGGCGTGTCCAAGGCGCACGCCGACGTGGTGCTGATCTCCGGCCACGACGGCGGCACCGGCGCCAGCCCGCTGACCTCGCTCAAGCACGCCGGCGCCCCGTGGGAGCTGGGCCTGGCCGAGACCCAGCAGACGCTGCTGCTCAACGGTCTGCGCGACCGGATCGTGGTGCAGACCGACGGTCAGCTCAAGACCGGCCGCGACGTCGTCATCGCGGCGCTGCTCGGCGCCGAGGAGTACGGCTTCGCCACCGCGCCGCTGGTGGTCTCCGGCTGCGTCATGATGCGCGTGTGCCACCTGGACACCTGCCCGGTCGGCGTCGCGACGCAGAACCCGGAGCTGCGCTCCCGGTTCACCGGCCGGCCGGAGTTCGTGGTCACCTTCTTCGAGTACCTGGCCGAGGAGGTGCGCGAGCACCTGGCGGCCCTGGGCTTCCGCTCCGTCCAGGAGGCCATCGGCCACGCCGAGCTGCTCGACACCTCCGCGGCCGTCGCCCACTGGAAGGCCTCCGGCCTGGACCTCAGCCCCCTGCTGCACGTCCCGGACCTGCCGGAGGGCACCGCGCTGCACCGCACCCGCGAGCAGGACCACGGCCTGGACAAGGCCCTGGACCACCGCCTGATCGCGGTCGCGCACCCGGCGATCGAGTCCGGCGAGCCGGTGCGGGCGCAGTTCGAGATCCGCAACGTCAACCGCACCGTGGGCACCATGCTGTCGCACGAGGTGGTCAAGAAGCACCGCGGCGAGGGCCTGCCCGAGGGCACCATCGACCTCACCTTCGTGGGCTCGGCGGGCAACTCCTTCGGCGCCTTCCTGGCCCCCGGCATCACCCTGCGGCTGGAGGGCGACGCCAACGACTACGTCGGCAAGGGCCTGTCCGGCGGCCGGATCGTGGTGCGGCCGCACCGCGCCGCGGACCGGATCAACCAGGCCGCCGCGACCAACGTGATCGCCGGCAACGTCATCGCCTACGGCGCCACCAGCGGCCGCCTGCACCTGCGCGGCACCGTCGGCGAGCGGTTCTGCGTCCGGAACTCCGGCGCCACCGCCGTCGTCGAGGGCGTCGGCGACCACGCCTGCGAGTACATGACCGGCGGCACCGTCGTCATCCTCGGCGCGCACGGCCGGAACCTGGCCGCCGGCATGAGCGGCGGCACCGCCTACGTGCTCGACCTCAAGGTCTCCCGGGTCAACTCGGAGATGGTCAACGTCGAGGCGCTGGACGCCGAGGACCGCGCGCTGCTGCACGCCCTGGTGCAGGAGCACGCCGAGGAGACCGGTTCGGCGGTGGCCGAGGACCTGCTGGCCGACTGGGCCGCGAACGTCGGCCGGTTCGCCAAGATCATGCCGGTCGACTACAAGCGGGTGCTCACCGCCCGCGCCGCGGCCCAGGCCGCGGGCCTGTCCGAAGAGCAGACCCTCGACAAGATCATGGAGGCCACCCGTGGCTGATCCCCGTGGCTTCCTGACGACCCCGCAGCAGCAGCCCGAGCGCCGTCCGGTCACCGAGCGCGTCCAGGACTGGAAGGAGGTGTACAAGCCCGGCGGGCTCCTGCCGATCATCAGCAAGCAGGCCGGCCGGTGCATGGACTGCGGAATCCCGTTCTGCCACAACGGCTGCCCGCTCGGGAACATCATCCCGGAGTGGAACGACCTGGTGTGGAAGGGCGACTGGGAGGGTGCCTCCGACCGGCTGCACGCCACCAACAACTTCCCGGAGTTCACCGGGCGGCTGTGCCCGGCGCCCTGTGAGACCGCCTGCGTGCTGGGCATCAACCAGCCCGCGGTGACCATCAAGAACGTCGAGGTCTCCATCGTCGACCGGGCGTGGGAGGACGGCACCGTCAAGCCCCTGCCGCCGGAGCGGCTGTCCGGCCGGACGGTCGCGGTGATCGGCTCCGGGCCGGCCGGGCTGGCCGCCGCCCAGCAGCTCACCCGGGCCGGGCACACCGTGGCCGTGTACGAGCGCGCCGACCGCATCGGCGGGCTGCTGCGCTACGGCATCCCCGAGTTCAAGATGGAGAAGCGGCACCTGAACCGCCGCGTCGAGCAGATGCGCGCGGAGGGCACCAAGTTCCGGCCGGGCATGCACATCGGCGTGGACCTCACCGGCGACGCGCTGCTGGCCCGGTACGACGCCATCGTGCTGGCGGTCGGCGCCACCAAGGCGCGCGACCTGGAGGTGCCGGGCCGCGACCTGGCCGGCGTGCACCAGGCGATGGACTACCTGCCGTACGCGAACAAGACCTGCGAGGGCGACTACCTCACCGCGCCGATCGACGCGTTCGGCAAGCACGTGGTGGTGATCGGCGGCGGCGACACCGGCGCGGACTGCCTGGGCACCGCGACCCGGCAGGGCGCGGCCTCGGTGACGCAGCTGGAGATCATGCCGCGGCCGACCGAGGACCGGCCGGCCGGGCAGCCCTGGCCGACGTACCCGATGATCTTCCGGGTGTCCTCGGCGCACGAGGAGAACGGCGAGCGGGTGTACTCGGTGTCCACCACCGAGTTCGTCGGCGACGAGAACGGCCGGGTCACCGCGCTGCGGCTGGTCGAGGTGGCGTTCGAGGGCGGGCGGCCGGTCCCGGTGCCGGGCACCGAGCGCGAGATCCCGGCCGACCTGGTGCTGCTGGCCATGGGCTTCGTCGGCCCGGAGCGCGGCAACGGCCTGATCGACCAGCTGGGCCTGGCGCTGGACGAGCGCGGCAACATCGCCCGCGACGGCGGTTACGCCACCAACGTGCCGGGCGTGTTCGTGGCCGGGGACGCCGGGCGCGGGCAGTCGCTGATCGTGTGGGCGATCGCCGAGGGCCGCTCGGCGGCCAGTTCGGTGGACGCCTACCTGAGCGGGTCCACGACGCTGCCGAAGCCGATCCCGCCGACGGCGCGGCCGGTGACGGTGTGAGCGGCGGCGCGGCCGCCCCGACGGTGGTACCGGACGGGGCGGCCGCGCCGGGTGTCAGCCCTCCGCGCTCCGGGGCGGGGTCAGCGCGACGCCAGCGCGATCATGCCGATGATCCACAGCACCAGCGTGACGATGCCGAGCACGAAGCCGGCCTGGGCGACACCGCGGTTCGTGGCCTCCCCGCGGGCCACCCGGTTCAGGCCGATCCTGCCGAAGACGATGGCCAGGATGCTGCACGGTCCGATCAGGAAGCCGATGACGCCCATCACCAGCGCGGCGACGCCCATGCCGTTGTTCTGGCGCACCGGGGGAGCGCCGTAGGCTCCGTAATCGTATCCGGGGCCTGCGACGCCGCCGGGGTAGGGCTCCGGAGGCGACGGAGGCGGCGGCGGGTATTGCGGGGCCCCCGTGGGCGGGTGGGGCTGATCAGGGCTCGGGTACGGCCCGCCCGCGTTCGGCAGCGGGGGAGTGTCCGCGGGTGGTGACCCCTGCGCGGGGGGCTCGGCGGGCTCCGGCTCCGCCGGCCGGTCCGGTTCCGGCTCCGGAGCGGGATCCGGCTTCGGCTCCGGGGGTTCCGGGGGAGGGGTTGTCGTCATGGACGCCAATTGTCTCCGTTACTCCCGGTTCATTCCGCGCAGACACACGGTGAACGGCGGCGGAAAGTTGTGTTCACCGCCGCGGGAAGTTGTCAGACCGGAAAAAGCTACTAACGAGTAGGACATAAGGTAGTGGGCATGCGCCGCGCGAAAATCGTTTGTACCCTGGGCCCGTCCGCCGGAACCCTCGAGCAGATCACCGCTTTGGTGGAAGCCGGCATGAATGTGGCCCGCCTCAATCTCTCCCATGGTTCCTATGAGGACCACGAGGAGCGCTATCGCAATGTCCGCCAGGTCGCCGCGAGCAGCGGCCAGGCCATCGGCGTGCTGGTCGACCTGCAGGGTCCGAAGATCCGCCTCGGCACCTTCGCCAACGGCAAGGAGTTCCTGGCCAACGGGGCCGAGTTCACCATCACCGTCAACGACGTCCCGGGCGACGCGACCATCTGCAGCACCACGTACAAGGGGCTGCCCGGCGACTGCAAGCCCGGCGACCGGATCCTGGTCGACGACGGCAAGCTCTGCCTGGAAGTGGTCAAGGTCGACGCCACCGACGTGGTGACCCGGGTGATCGAGGGCGGCCCGATCTCCAACAGCAAGGGCCTGAACCTGCCGGGCGTCGCCGTGTCGGTGCCCGCGCTGTCCGAGAAGGACGAGATGGACCTGCGCTGGGCGCTCGGCGCCCCGGCGGAGGGCTACGGCAGCCCCGGCGTCCTGGCCGACATGATCGCGCTGTCCTTCGTCCGCGACGCCGCCGACATCGACCGGGTGCACGAGATCATGGACGAGGTCGGCCGCCGGGTGCCGGTGATCGCCAAGGTCGAGAAGCCGCAGGCGGTGGCCAATCTGGACGCCATCGTCGACGCCTTCGACGCGATCATGGTGGCCCGCGGCGACCTGGGCGTGGAGCTGCCGCTGGAGCAGGTCCCGATGGTCCAGAAGCGCTGCATCACGCTGGCCCGCCGGAACGCCAAGCCGGTGATCGTGGCCACCCAGATGCTGGACTCGATGATCACCAACTCCCGGCCCACCCGGGCCGAGGCCTCGGACGTCGCCAACGCCGTGCTGGACGGCACCGACGCCCTGATGCTCTCCGGGGAGACCTCGGTCGGCGCCTACCCGGTGCAGACCGTCGAGACCATGGCCCGGATCATCGTCGCGGCCGAGGAGGAGACCCTGGCCGCCGGCCTGAAGCCGGCCCTGAGCAAGCCCCGGACCAAGGGCGGCGCGGTCGCCCGCGCGGCCGCCGAGCTGGGCGAGAACCTTTACGCCAAGTACCTGGTGGCCTTCACCGAAAGCGGCGACACCGCGCGCCGGCTGTCCCGGTACCGCCCGCCGACGCCGGTGCTGGCCTTCACCCCGCACGCCGAGATCCGCAACCAGCTCGCGCTGAGCTGGGGTGTGCGCACCTTCTGCAGCCCCGAGGTCGAGCACACGGACGAGATGGTCCGCCAGGTCGACACCGAGCTGCTGAACCTGGAGCTGTGCAAGCCCGGTGACACCGTCGTCATCATCGCCGGCTCCCCGCCCGGCATCCCCGGCTCGACCAACGCGGTGCGCGTGCACCGGGTCGGCGACGCCATCGGCGGCGCGGCGCGGGCCTACCGCGCGGGCCAGCCGCAGCAGCGGTAGCCGGGAGCGGACCGGACGCGGCGCGCGGCGCCGTCCCGGAGATCCGGACCCGCCGGATCCCGGGGCGGCGCCGGTCTGCTCGCGACGGCGGACACGGCGCAGAGCGCGGCACGAAACCCGCCCGCCGGGGCGGCGAGCGGGTCGCGGGGCTTTCGCCGAAGAGGATCAGAAGTGCTTGAGAAGTGCTCCGGGTGGGACTCGAACCCACACTGAATGGTGTTTGAGACCATCTTCTCTGCCGATTGGAATACCGGAGCAAAACACGGCAGCGGCCCTTACGGATTTCCGTGAGTAGACCGCTATCACCTGCGTCACAGCATACCGGACCGCCGACCCGCCCCCGCAACCACCTTCTCCGCAGGTAGGCTCGTACTCGTAGCCAACGTCCGGCACCGCCGCCCAGTGAGGACCCCATGACCACCGAGTCCACCCCCGCCCGCCGAGTGATCATCGCCGAGGACGAGGCGCTGATCCGCCTGGATCTGAAGGAGATGCTCCAGGAGGAGGGCTACGAGGTCGTCGCCGAGGCCTCCGACGGGGAGGCCGCGGTGCGGCTGGCCGCGGAGTTCAAGCCGGACCTGTGCATCTTCGACGTGAAGATGCCGGTGCTGGACGGCATCACCGCGGCGGAGCGGGTGATCGAGGCCCGGATCGCGCCGGTGCTGATCCTCACCGCGTTCTCGCAGCGCGAGCTGGTGGAGCGGGCCGCCGAGGCCGGCGTCATGAACTACCTGGTGAAGCCGTTCACCAAGGACAAGCTGGTGCCCGCGATCGAGATCGCGGTGTCCCGCCACACCCAGCTGACCGCGCTGGAGGGCGAGGTCGCGGACCTGGCCTCGCGGCTGGAGACCCGCAAGCTGGTGGACCGGGCCAAGGGGATCCTGCAGACCGCGCACGGCATGACCGAGCCGGAGGCGTTCCGGTGGATCCAGAAGACCTCGATGGACCGGCGGATGACGATGAAGGAGGTCGCCGAGGTCGTGATCAGCGGGACCGGCGCCGTCGCCGCGCCGGCCGACGGCCCGGCGGCGGCGAAGGCCGAGTAGCCGGTCCGGAGGCGGCCGAGGGCGCCTCCGGTAACGACTCGGCTCCCAAACGATCTCATTCCGAGGCCGGGGGCGTGACGGCCGTCACGCCCCCGGCATACGTCTTTTCCGGGCCGGTGCGCCCGGCCGCGTGGCATGCGAGGTCCCGGATTTCGTAATACACCCGCCCGCGCCATGCTGATTACCGATCCGGCGATGACCCGGAATACCCGGGGCTGAAGATCAACGGACCTCAAATCCGTGTGTTGTCGGATTCCGGGCCACTCGCGGGCTTTTGGCTCTGGTCGCGGCCCTTCCCCGGTTGGTAACGAGAACATCACGCGATCTCCGACCCCCTCCCCACGCCCGGCGATCGGCACTAGCCTTCCCATCACCCAAGTGGTGACCGCGTGAATTCAGATGTGCACCCGAGCCCATCGGCTCCAGAGCCCGTCTGTCGATCAGGGAGGAACTGGAAGTGCGGACCATTAACCGAGTGCGGGCCGGCGCTCTTGTCGCCGTCGGCGTGCTCGCGCTTTCGGCTTGTGCCGGCAGCTCTTCGAAGCCCAGCAGCGGCGGCGGCTCCTCGTCGACGACCAGCGCGGCGGGCGGCGGCAGCAGCTCCTCGAGCGCCGCGGGCGGCGGCAACAAGCCCACCCTGGAGATCGGCGTCCAGGGCCCGCTGTCCGGTGACAACCAGGCCCTGGGCCTGAACATCGAGTGGGGCGTCAAGCTCGCCGTGCAGGAGGCCAACGCCAAGGGCGACCTGCCCTTCACGCTGGCCATCAAGGAAGGCGACGACCAGGGCGCCCAGGACAAGGGCGCGGACGCCGCGAACCTGCTGATCCAGGACAAGAACGTGATCGGCGTGGTGGGCCCGGCCTTCTCCGGCCCGACCGCCGCCTCCGGCGCGCTCTACACCGCCGCGAACCTGGTCGAGGTCAGCCCGTCGGCCACCCGGCCGTCGCTGACCTCCTCCGGGTACAAGACCTTCTACCGCGTCGTGGCCAACGACAGCGTGCAGGGTCCGGCGGCCGCCGACTACATCGCCAAGACGCTCAAGGCGACCAAGGCGTTCGTGGTCGACGACAAGTCGCAGTACGGCACCGGCCTGTCCACCGCGATCGTGGCCCAGCTGAAGAAGGACGGCGTCGAAGTCGTCACCGACAGCGCGCCGGCCAAGACCCAGGACTACTCGCAGATCGCGTCGAAGGTCGCCTCCTCGGGCGCCCAGGCGATGTACTACGCGGGTTACTACAGCGACGCCGGCGTGTTCGCCAAGGCGCTGAAGACCGCCGGCTACACCGGCAAGATGATTTCCGGTGACGGTTCCAAGGACCCGAACTTCATCACCACCGCCGGCGCCGACGCCGCCAACGGCTGGCAGTTCACCTGCCCCTGCCTGGACGCCGGCAAGGACCCCAAGTTCGCGGACTTCGCCGCCAACTACAAGAAGCTGTCGAACGCCGACCCGGGTACGTACTCCATCGAGGGCTACGACGCGGCGAACACGATCATCAGCGTGCTGAAGAGCCTGGGCACCGCCACGCCGACCCGCCAGGCCGTGGCCGACGCGGTGGGCAAGGTGGACTACCAGGGTCTGTCCAAGGAGATCAAGTTCACCCCCACCGGTGACATCTCCGGCACCTCGATCTACGCCTACGAGATCAAGAACGGCGAGATCACGCTGCTCGGCGACACCTCGAAGCTGGGCGGCTGATCCGGACGCGGACCGGACCCGCGCGGCGCGGCGCCCACCGCCCGCTCCGCGCGGACCGGTCCGCATCAGGACTCGAACACCAAGGCGCCCGGGGCTCGCCGCCCGGGTGAGCCAAGACTCGGACCCGCGAGCCGTGGCCGGCACCGATCCTCGATCCGCGCCACGGCTTCCGTGCGACTCGGGCCACCCCCGAACCCCCGAAGCCTCCTGCACAGGAAGCCCTTTATGTACATCACCCAGCATTTCTGGGAGCTGCTGTTCCAAGGGATCAGACTCGGCTCCCTCTACGCCCTGATCGCCATCGGCTACACCATGGTCTACGGCGTGCTCCAGCTGATCAACTTCGCGCACAGCGAGGTGTTCATGTCCGGCGCCCTGGGCGGCGTGTTCATGCTCACCGCGCTGGTCGGCAACAAAGGCAAGATCCCCAGTGGATTCGCGGCCTTCGAGTACACGGCGCTGGCGCTGCTGGCCGGCGCCGCGGTCGGCGCGGCGATCGCCTTCTCGCTGGAGCGCGTGGCCTACCGGCCACTCCGCCAAAGACACGCTCCCAAGCTGGTGTACCTGATCACCGCGATCGGCGCCTCCATCTTCCTGTACAACCTGGCGGGCAAGCTGTTCGGCCGCAACAACCTGCAGGTCCCGGAGTCCTTCCACTCCGGCAAGGTGTTCGTGCTCCCCGGCTCCGGGGCCGTGGGCCCGCGCACGGTGAAGACCCTGGACGTGCTCATCATCGTCGCGGCGGTGGTCGTGATGATCTGCCTGGACCTGGTCATCAACCGCACCAAGCTGGGCGCCGGCATCCGGGCGGTGGCCCAGGACACCGAGACCGCGCAGCTGATGGGCGTGGACGTGAACAAGGTGATCTCGCGGACCTTCATCATCGGCGGTCTGCTCGGCGGCATCGGCGGCGTGCTGTACGGCATGTTCCACGCGGTCTACTACCAGATGGGCTTCGTCCCGGGCGTCAAGGCCTTCACCGCCGCGGTGCTCGGCGGCATCGGCAACGTGCGCGGGGCCATGCTCGGCGGTCTGCTGCTGGGCATCGTGGAGAGCTTCGGCCAGGCCCAGTTCCACCTGCAGTGGGTGGACGTGGTGGCCTTCGTGGTCCTGGTCGGCGTGCTGCTGATCCGGCCCACCGGCATCCTCGGCGAACGGACGGGGAGGACGGCGTGACCACCTCGATCTCCGAGCTGTCGGCGCAGGTCCGCCGGCTGCGCAAGCACGACGCCTGGTACAAGAACCCGGTCTGGGGCCGGCTGGTGGTCATCGAGGCCCTGGTCATGGTGCTCAGCATCCTGACCAACGAGACCCAGGGCAGCCCCAACGACTACACGCTGCTGTTCAAGGACAGCTGGTTCTGCGCGCGCGGCGTGCAGTTCCTGGTCGGCGGCGCGATCATCTGGGTGCTCGCCGAGGTCTGGCGGGCCCGCGGGCTGTCGAAGATCGCCGCCCAGGCCACCGCGCCGGTGAAGGGCCTGAGGAACAACGCGGTCCTGCGGAACCCGTGGACCAAGCGCGGGTCGCTGCTGGTGCTGGTCGTCGTCGCGGTGCTGCTGCCGACGATGGGCATGTTCACCCTGCCGTACTTCCAGTCGGTGCTGGCCGGCCAGATCGGCGTCTACGTGCTGGCCGCCCTCGGCCTGAACGTGGTGGTCGGCTGGGCCGGCCTGCTGGACCTGGGCTACATCGCGTTCTTCGCGATCGGCGCTTACACCACCGCGATCCTGTCCGGCAAGCTGCCGGTCGGCGACGACGGCAACCCCGAGCTGCACCCGCCGATCCACCTGAACCTGTTCTTCGCCTTCCCGATCGCGGTGGTCCTCACCATGGTCGCCGGCCTGATCCTCGGCGCCCCGACGCTGCGGCTGCGCGGCGACTACCTGGCGATCGTGACGCTGGGCTTCCACGAGATCGTGCTGAACGTCGCCAACAACGACCCGAAGGGCCTGACCAACGGCTCGCTGGGCGCCACCGGCATCTCGACGTTCCGGTTCAACCTGTTCGGCGTGCACTACGACTGGAACCCCACGGACTCCAAGCCGTACTGGTACCTGGCGATCGGCATCATCATCCTGGTGGTGTTCGCCTTCCGCCGGCTGGAGCACTCCAAGGTGGGGCGGTCCTGGACCGCGATCCGCGAGGACGAGGTGGCCGCCGCGGCCTCCGGCGTGCCGACGGTGAAGTACAAGCTGATGGCGTTCGCGATCGGCGCCTCCACCTCCGGGTTCGCCGGGGTGCTGGCCACCGCGAAGATCACCGCGATCACACCGCAGAACTTCCCGCTGACGCTGTCGATCTTCGTCCTGGCCTACGTCATCTTCGGCGGCATGGGCTCGCTGACCGGTGTGATCGTCGGCGCCTCGCTGATGACCTTCCTGCCGGCGTTCCTGCAGGGCCCGCCCTCGTGGTTCAACAGCGGCAAGCCGGTGGTGGACCCGAAGGACGTGCCGATGTGGATCGGCGCGGTCCTGCTGACGATGATGATCTTCCGGCCGCAGGGCCTGATCCCGTCCAAGCGGCGGGCCCAGGAGCTGACCCAGGCCGAGCACGGCGTCGGCGACGCGGACGCGATGACCGAGTCGGTGGAAGGGGTGGCTCCGTGACCGCGAGCACCGAGACCGTGCCCGCGGGCACCGCGACCGGCGGCGAGCCGGTGCTGCGGGCCCAGGGCGTCACCCTCCGCTTCGGCGGTCTGACCAGCCTGGACCAGGTGAGCCTGGAGCTGCGCCGCGGCGAGATCCTGGCGGTCATCGGCCCGAACGGCGCGGGCAAGACCTCGCTGTTCAACTGCCTGACCGGCGTGTACCTGCCGCAGCAGGGCTCGATCGACTTCCAGGCCGAGCCCGGCGGGTCCTGGCTGTCGCTGCGCGGCCGCAAGCCGCACCTGGTGAACCGCGCCGGGGTGTCCCGGACCTTCCAGAACATCCGGCTCTTCAACGCCCTGACGGTGCTGGAGAACGTCCAGATCGCCGCCGAGACCCGGGTCTCCTCGGGCCCGGTCGGCGTCATGCTGGGCCTGCCGCAGAACAACAAGGCCGCCCGCTCGGCCCGCCACCACTCCCGCGAGATGCTGGAGTTCGTGGGGCTGCGCGGCAAGGAGAGCCTCATCGCCTCCGGGCTGTCCTACGGCGACCAGCGCCGGCTGGAGATCGCCCGGGCGCTGGCCTCGGACCCGCAGGTGCTGCTGCTGGACGAGCCGGCGGCGGGCACCAACCCGTCGGAGAAGCTGGGCCTGGCGCAGCTGATCCAGCGGGTCAACACCGAGCTCGGCATCAGCATCCTGCTGATCGAGCACGACATGCGGCTGGTCATGTCGGTCGCGAACCGGATCACGGTGCTGAACTTCGGCAAGGTGATCGCCTCCGGCTCGCCGGCCGAGGTGCAGCAGAACCCGGCGGTGATCGAGGCCTACCTGGGCAGCGGCGCGGCCGAGGAGCTGGCGGCGGCCGAGGGCGACGCCGGTGACGCCGGTGACCCGGTGATCGCCGCGGTGCCGGAGCAGGTCGTCCGGGACGTGGTGCCGGAGCCGGCCGCGGCCGACGAGGCCGCCGACGCCGACCAGGCCGTCGACGCCGAAGCGGCCGACGTGGCCGACGCGTCCGACGCGGACGAGGAGGGGTCGAAGTGAGCGACCAGACGACGACCATCCCCGGCCCGCGCACGGAGCCGTCCGACACCGGCACCCCGCTGCTGCAGCTGCGCTCGGTCGAGGTGGCCTACGGCGGCATCACCGCGCTGAAGGGCGTGGACCTGGAGGTCCGCCAGGGCGAGATCGTGGCCCTGCTCGGAGCCAACGGCGCCGGCAAGACCACCACCCTGCGCACCATCTCCGGTCTGCTGACGCCGCGCTCCGGCGAGGTGCTGTACGCCGGTGAGGCCCTGGCCGGCGTCCCGGCGCACAAGATCGTGGAGCTGGGCATCGGCCACTCGCCGGAGGGCCGGCGCATCTTCTCCCGGATGACCGTCCTGGAGAACCTGGAGATGGGCGCCTACCGCTTCAAGTCGGTGCCCCGCAAGGACCTGGACCAGGTCTTCGAGCTGTTCCCGCGGCTGCACGAGCGCCGCACGCAGCTCGGCGGCAACCTCTCCGGCGGCGAGCAGCAGATGCTGGCCATCGGCCGGGCGATGATGGGACAGCCCTCGCTGCTCCTGCTGGACGAGCCCTCGATGGGCCTGGCGCCGCTGATCGTGGCCCAGATCTTCGAGATCATCGAGCGGATCAACGCCCTGGGCACCACCATCCTGCTGGTCGAGCAGAACGCCGCGCAGGCGCTGAAGCTGGCGCACCGCGGCTACGTGCTGGAGACCGGCGAGGTCGTGATGAGCGCCCCGGCCGGGGAGCTGCTGAACGACCCCCGGGTGCGCGAGGCGTACCTGGGCGAGGCGACCGAGGGCTGAGCCGGGCTCGGTGGTGGGCTCCCCGCTTCGGCGGGGAGGCCACCACTGTCTTCTCCGCCACGGGCTCAGGAGAACGGCCACTCCCGCACCGGCAGGGGGACCTTCACCGTCGGCCCGCCCTCGCCGTCCGTGAACGTGAACCCGTTGACCGTGACGTCGCGCGGCACGTCGTAGTAGATGTCGAACTCGTACCGGTCGTGCGACCCGACCGGTGCGATCTTGTCGGGCTGCCGTTTCACGTCCTGGGCCTCGTAGCTGTACCCGATCGAGGTGCCGGCGGTGGTGGTCAGCGCGGTCTTGGCCACATCGAAGGTGTGGGTGAAGGCGTCGGTTCCGGTCAGCGCCACCCGGATCCGGCAGTACTGCCCGGCGGCCTGCTCATCGGCGTGCGTACCGGTGATCGTGGCCAGCCCGCAGGTCAGCCGCAGCGGCACCAGCGCGAGCTTGCCGCTGGTGTACGGGCTCTGCGACGGCAGCACGATCTCCTTGTTCCGCAGGGTGACGTTCACCGGATCCGGCGCGAGGGAAGCGGAGGAGGAGACGGCCGTCGGCGCGGAGGTGGCCGGA
Source organism: Catenulispora subtropica (assembly GCF_039531675.1). Taxonomy (NCBI): domain Bacteria; kingdom Bacillati; phylum Actinomycetota; class Actinomycetes; order Catenulisporales; family Catenulisporaceae; genus Catenulispora; species Catenulispora subtropica. Next base: position 156,121 of record NZ_BAAAQM010000015.1, on the reverse strand, counting down.
GCGGCCTTCGCCGCCGTCGTGGCGGCCGTCGAGGGCCAGGCCGCGGCCGCGACCGCCGCGGCCACCGCCGCGCCCGCCAGCAGGCCGCTCAGCGCGACGGCGCTGTCGCGGCGTGAGAGTCGGAAAGTCACCGTTCCTGGATAGCCTCATGCACGGCTGTTGTATAGCCCTGTGACGCCTGGGCGGAGCTCACTGCCAGCAGGCCGCCTGGAGCATCTTCGTCAGCAGCTCCGGCCGCAGGTACACCATCAGGTGCTGGTCGCCGGAGCCGGTGGCCGGCGCGCCGGCCGGCCGGGCCGTCAGCTGGATCGCGCTGAACCCGTCGCCCCACTGCGGCGGCGACACACAGTCCGCGTAGGTCCAGTGCGCCCGGATCTGCGCTGACCGGGCGGTGGTGAGCGCGATCGGCAGGTCGGGGCTGGTGACCGTGACGCCCGGGATGTCCGCCGAGATCGCGCGCACCGTCCAGTCCGGCGCCCCGGCCGCGTCGACGGTGATCATCAGGTCGAAGCCGTGCCGGTCGTGGTGGTCGCCGACCTGCCGCACCATGTCGACGGAGGTCGCGAACACCCCTCCGGCCGGGCCGGTGCACAGCCCGGCGCGGGCCTGTATGAACGCGTCGAGGATCGGCTGGTCCAGCGGGTACTCGTAGTTGTGGCTGACGGTCATGTCCTCCGGAGTGCTGACGCTGTACCGGATCGTCACCGGCAGCACCGGTGTCGTCCACGGGACGCCGCAGGAGTAGGGCAGCTCCAGAGGCAGCGTCTCCGAGGTGCGGGGCAGCACGTACCCGGCGGGCCAGCTCGCCGAGGACCCGAGCCGGGTGCCGAGCGCGTCCCACAGCTCGGCGGTGACGACCGTGAGCTGGCTCGACGACTCGTTGGCCAGCGCCAGGCCCATGACGGCGTGGTCCCGGTAGTCCTGGGACAGCGTGGTCCCGCTGACCCGGACCTTGTACAGGTCGACGTTCACCGGCGGCTGGATCGTCACCGTGGTCTGCGGGACCGGTGGCTTCGCGGCCGGGCGCCCGCCCGGCGCCGGCCACAGGGCGATGGTCAGCCCGGCCACGGCGGCCAGCGCTCCGAGCACGCGCAGCGCCCGGGGCACGCGGAGCAACCGGGACGGTCCGGCGAAGCCGCCGCCGATGGTCTCCAGACCGCTGGCGGCGGTGTTCGGTGCGGCTTCGGGGAGGACGTCCTCCTCGACGAGTTCGACTTCGATGGGGGCCGGCCCGCCGGCCGCCGACGCGTCGGACGGGTGGCCGCGGCCGGAGTCCCCCCGCTCCGATCCCATGGGCGCATTGTCCGCCGCGCCGGACCCCGGCGCCAGAGGCGCGCCCCGGATTACCGGAGAATCATGCAGGTGATGCGACTGGTGCAGCAGCGCCGTCCCGACTCGTCGGTGACCACGATCTCGCTGACCACCAGGGTGCGGCCCGCGGACAGCACCCGGCAGGTGCCGGTGACCAGTCCCTCCTTGGCCGAGCGGTGGTGCGTGGCGTTGATGTCCACGCCGACCACCTGCTTGTCCGGACCGGCGTGGATCGCCGCCATCAGCGAGCCCAGGGTCTCGGCCAGGACCACGGAGGCGCCGCCGTGCAGCAGACCGTAGACCTGGGTGTTGCCGGACACCGGCATGGTGCCGACGACCTCGTCCCGGCTCGCCGAGGTGATGTCGATGCCCATCCGCTCGGTCAGGTGGCCGGCCCCGGCCTTGTTGAACAACGCGGCGAGGTCTGCGGCCTCGGACGACACCTGCTCGTTCTGGTCTATCGACATCGGGGGGCCTTTCGACGATCCGTGGAGTGGGGCGGAGCGGAAAACCACAGCACTTTAACTGCAACGTGTTACAGCCTATCCGTGGCGGAGTTGCCCCTGCTTGTCGGTGCCTCGCCCTAGGATTCATACCGTGGCTCCCTCCAAGAAGACTTCCGCGCCGACCGCCGACCGCCCCGTTCTGCTGCTGCTGGACGGCCATTCGCTGGCGTACCGGGCGTATTACGCCCTCAAGGAGGCGGACCTGCGCACCACCACCGGCCAGCCGACCGGCGCGGTGCAGGGCTTCACGTCGATGCTGATCAACACGCTGCGCGACGAGCGGCCGACGCACGTGGCCGTGGCCTTCGACGTCTCGCGGCAGACCTTCCGGACCGAGAAGTTCCCGGAGTACAAGGCGAACCGCTCCGCCTCCCCGGACGACTTCAAGAGCCAGGTCGGCCTGATCGACGAGCTGCTCGCCGCGCTCGGCATCACCGTGCTGCGCAAGGAGGGCTTCGAGGCCGACGACCTGATCGCCACCCTCACCACCGCGGCCGCCGCCGACGGGTACGAGGTGCGCATCCTCACCGGCGACCGGGACTCGCTGCAGCTGGTCACCGACGACGTGACCGTGCTCTACCCCAAGCGCGGCGTGTCCGACCTGTCGCGGTTCACCCCCGCCGCGGTGGAGGAGAAGTACGAGCTGACGCCGCAGCAGTACCCGGACTTCGCGGCGCTGCGCGGCGACCCGTCGGACAACCTGCCGAGCATGCCCGGCGTGGGGGAGAAGACCGCCGCGAAGTGGATCCGCGAGTTCGGGTCGCTGACCGATCTGGTGGAGCGGGCCGGCGAGGTCAAGGGCAAGGCCGGGGAGACGCTGCGCGCGCACCTGGAGCAGGTGCAGATGAACCGCGTGCTGACCGAGCTGGTGCGCGACGTGCCGCTGGAGACGACGCCGGCCGACCTGGCGTGGGCCTCCGAGGGCGACCCCGAGGCGGTCTACCAGCTGTTCGACACGCTCGAGTTCTCCAAGTCGATGCGCGACCGGGTGGCGCCGCTGCTGGCCTCCGAGGCCGGCGCCGAGGTCGCCGACGCGGTCGCGATCAAGGGCACCGTGCTCGGCGTCGGCGAGCTGGCCGGGTGGCTGGCGGCGAACGCCTCCGGCGCGGCGTCGACCGAGGGCCCCGGCGCCGGGACGACCGGCGCGACCGGGGTGGCCGTGAACGGGACCTGGGGCCGCGGCGGCGGGGACGTCAGCGGTCTGGCGTTCGCCTCCGCCGACGGCGATGCGGCGTACGTCGACCTGACCCAGCTGGACCCGGCCGACGAGGCGGCGCTCGCCGCCTGGCTCGCCGACCCGGCGCGGCCGAAGGTGCTGCACGACGCGAAGGGCCCGATGCTGGCCCTGGCCGCGCGCGGCTTCACGCTGGCCGGCGTGGTCGCCGACACGGCGCTGGAGGCGTACCTGGTGCAGTCCGGCCGCCGCTCGTTCGAGCTGGAGCCGCTGGCCGAGGAGGTGCTCGGGCGCCGGCTGGCCGCCGGGGACACCGAGCAGGGCACGCTGTTCGCCGACGAGGGAGCCGAGGCCGAGCGCCAGATGGGCGCCGCGCACGCGGTCCTGGACCTGGCCGAGGCGCTGCGGGAGAAGCTGGTCGAGAGCGGCGCCGAGCGGCTGCTCACCGACATCGAGCTGCCGCTGGTCGGCGTGCTGGCGGAGATGGAGCAGGCCGGCATCGCGATCGACACCCCGCTGTTCGACGCGCTGGAGAAGGACTTCACGTCGCAGGCGAACAAGCAGGTCGACCAGGCGCGCGCGGCCGCCGGCGTCGAGACCCTGAACCTCGGCTCGCCGAAGCAGCTCCAGGAGGTGCTCTTCGAGAACCTCGACATGCCGAAGACCAAGAAGATCAAGACCGGCTACACCACCGACGCCGACGCCCTGGCCTGGCTCCAGGTCCAGACCCAGCACCCGTTCCTGGACCACCTGCTGCGCTGGCGCGAGGTGAACCGCCTGAAGACGGTGGTGGAGGGACTGTCCAAGTCGGTGTCGGCCGACCACCGGATCCACACCACCTACAACCAGATGATCGCCGCCACCGGCCGCCTGTCCTCGGTGGACCCGAACCTGCAGAACATCCCGATCCGGACCGTGGAAGGGCAGCAGATCCGCAAGGCGTTCGTCGCCGGCCCGGGCTACGAGGCCCTGATGACGGCGGACTACAGCCAGATCGAGATGCGGATCATGGCGCACCTGTCCGAGGACGCGGGGCTGATCGAGGCCTTCACCTCCGGCGAGGACCTGCACAACACGGTCGCGTCCAAGGTGTTCGAGGTCGCCGCCGGCGACGTGAGCGCCGAGCACCGCCGCCGCATCAAGGCGATGTCCTACGGCCTGGCCTACGGCCTGTCCGCCTTCGGCCTGTCGCAGCAGCTGGGCATCGAGACGTCCGAGGCCTCGAAGATGATGGACGACTACTTCCAGCGCTTCGGCGGCGTCCGCGACTACCTGCACGAGATCGTCGTCCACGCCCGCGCCACGGGCTACACCGAGACCATGTTCGGCCGCCGCCGCTACCTCCCCGACCTGGCCAGCGACAACCGCCAGCGCCGTGAGATGGCCGAGCGCATGGCCCTCAACGCCCCGATCCAGGGCTCCGCGGCGGACATCATCAAGGTCGCGATGATCCGCGTCCGCGACGCGCTGAAGAAGGAGGACCTCCGGTCCCGCATGCTGCTCCAGGTCCACGACGAACTGGTCCTGGAAGTCGCCCCCGGCGAGGCCGCGACGGTCGAGCAGCTGGTCCGCCGCGAGATGGCCGGCGCCGCGGACCTGCGGGTGCCGCTGGACGTCTCGGTGGGGATGGCTGCGAACTGGGCGGACGCCGCGCACTGAGGGCGGCGCCCGGGCGGCGGTGGCTGGAGCGGGGATTTCCGTTTCTACCTCCCGCCCGCATTGCGCGGGTGGTTGCGCGCGGTCCGCTCGTTGCCGCGCCGGTAGTCGCCCGTCCAGCGCGCCATCACCAGCTGCGCGTCGCCGTTCTCGACCTCGTCGAGGAACTCCCGGGCCCGGTCGCCGCGCAGCACCGCGGCCTTGCGGCCGTGGTGGAGGATCGTCACCGATCCGTCGGCGTGCTCGTCGTACGTGAAGCCGTTGGCTGTGCCCATGCGGGCGATGGTTACAGCCGGGCCGCGTCCGGCGCACCTGTGATTCGGTAGGCGTCGTGCTCGGCGGCCGGCGTCGGCTCCTCCGTCGGTGCCGGCCGCGCCGTCAGGCACACCACCACCGCCGCTGTCGCGGTCGCCAGGGCCGAGGCCGCCGCGGCCGTCACGATCGCCGCCGGGGAGCCGTGCGCGAAGCCGACCACCACCCCGACCTCCAGCGCGATCCCGGCCAGCACCACCGCCGACACCGCGTGCGAACGGCGCGCGACGCCGTCCAGCAGCGCCAGGTTCACCAGTGCCAGCAGTGCGCCGACCGACGTGAACAGCCAGGCGTGCGCGCCGAGATCGAAGCCGCCCGGCTCGGCGTACTGCGCCCCGAACGCCGCGCGGATGAGGGTGTCGCCGCCGATTCCGGCGATCGTCACCCCGATCATGCCGATGCCGCCGGTCAGGGCCAGCGAGACGAGCAGAGCGCGGCGCCGTTCGCCCGGCCGGGCCAGCTTGGGGAACGCCAGCATCGCCACGAAACCCGGCGCGAAGAACGCCGCCCGGGCCAGCAGCGCGCCGGTGTTGTAGCGCCCGAGGTCGCCGCCGGCGAGGTAGCGGCTGGCGAGCAGCGTGTCGAGCACCGTCAGCAGCAGGATGCCGCCCAGGCCGCCGGTCGCGCGCAGGACCTCGGTGAGGTAGCCGTGGGTGTCCGCGACGGGAGTCGTCACGCTCGGGGCGCGCCGGTCGTCGTCCGCGCGCGCCGGTGTCGCCGACTCCCGGGCATCGGCCATCAGGTAGCCGCCGCTGAGGGCGATTTCGTCGGTGACTTCCGCTGTTCCTTCCAGCGCTGCGCCGCTCGACGTCGTGACGTCCCCCGCCTCGTCTCGCGCCTCGTCCCGCAACAGGATCCGCCCCGCGACCCCTGCCAGCGCCCACGCCACCGTCTGCGCAGCCATCACCATGGTCGGCGAGATCTGCGCCGACGCCGCCGCGGCCCCGATCGCCAACCGCGTCGAGTGCGCCGTCAGGTACAGCACCGTCATCGTCACGAACCGCGACGTTCCCTGCGCGATCCCCAGGTACGAGGCGAACACCGTGTTCGCCGCCAGCGACACCCCGGTCCACGCCACGCCGCCGACCGTCACCGACGGCAGCAGCGCCCCGACCGCGGGGGCCACCACCGCGAACACCACCGCCACCCCGGCGCCGACCAGCAGCCCGCGCCGTCGCAGGGCTCTGACCAACGCAGCGCGCACCGCCGGCGGCGCGTCGGCGGCGACCGCGAGCCGCCGGGCGTTGACCGCCTGCACGGCCATCCCGGGCACGGTGCCGATGAGGAACACCGACAGCAGCGTTCCCAGCTCCGCGTAGCCGCCTGGCCCGAGTCCGCGCGAGAGCACCAGATTGAAGCCGTAGGCCAGCACGTTGCCCACGCCGGTCCCGACCGCGACCAGCAGCCCGGCCGACGCGGTCTTGCGCATTCCAGCGGGACGGGCCCCCGTGCCCCCTGCCTCTCCCTCAGCCGCCACCCGCCCGGCTTCGGCCTGGCGCCATCCGTCCTTGGCCTTGCGGAGCATCGCGGTGGTTCCTCCGGTCATGGCGACTCGTGGCGAGTCGTGGCGACGGCGCCTGCGGGAGCGTCTTGACCGGCCACGCTATGCGCCGCGCCGTCCAAAAGACAGCCGTGCCCCACCCGTCCGAGTGAACGTCGACCCCGAGTCCACACTCCCCGGCGCGTCGCACGCCCGGAACCCCGCCACGCCGCCTTGCCGCCCGTACGCTGGAGGATCCCGCCACCGCCGCACGCGCGGTTCTTCCTCTCCCACGTGTCGTGCGGGGGTGGCGCGTCGTTGATCCTCAGTGCACTTAGCCGTCTTGAATTGGCGCGACCCGTGGCAGCAGACCGCCGGGGGAGCGGAGGCGTTCGCGTACGAGGTCGCCCGGGGGTTCGCCGCCCGCGGCGCCTCCGTGGACTTCCTGACGTGCCGGGAACCCGGCCAGCCCCGCCACGAGACGCGCGACGGCATCCGCTGGCTCCGGGGCGGCGGACGGTGGACGGTGTATCCGGCCGTCCTGGCCCGCCTGCTCAGGGCTCGATCATGCGGCCGCCACTACGACTTCGTGCTCGACTGCCAGAACGGCATCCCGTTCTTCGCACCCCTGGTCGTCTCCCGGCGTCGCACCGGCGTGGCGATGGTCGTCCACCACGTCCACGACGAGCAGTTCCGGGCCCATTTCAACCGCCTCGTCGCAGCGGTCGGACGCTTTCTGGAAGGACCGGCCGCACGCCGCGTCTATCGGCGCTGTCCAGCGGTCGCGGTATCCGAGTCCACGGTCGCCGCGATGCGGAGCCGGCTGCGCTGGACCGGCCCGATCGAGCTCATCCACAACGGCGTGACCTGCGAAGACATCGCTTCCCCGGGTTCAGCTCCGGTGCGGAGACACGACGCTTTCCCCCGCCTGGTCGCCGTGGGCCGCCTGGTCCGCCACAAGCGCCTCGAACGCGTCGTCCGCCTGGCCGACGAACTCGCCGAAACCTGGCCCGGCGTCGAAGTCCACATCGTCGGACGCGGGCCCGAGGAACGGCGCATTCGAGAAGCCGCCGCCCGCCTCCTCAACGCCGACCGTGTGTTCATTCACGGGCACCTTCCCGCCGAAGCCAAGAACGGGCTGTTGAAAACGGCGTGGCTGCACTTGTCCGCGTCTCAGGGGGAGGGGTGGGGACTCTCGGTTCTGGAGGCCGCGGCGCTCGGCGTGCCGACCGCCGCCTACGACGTCGACGGGCTGCGCGACGCGATCCGCCACGGCGTCACCGGCTGGCTCGTCGAGCCCGGTGCCACCCTCGCCGACACCGTGTCCGGAGCGCTGAAGGAGCTCTCCGCGGATCCGGCGCGCGCGGCCGAGGTGCGAGAAGCCTGCGTGGCCTGGGCTTCGTTGTTCGACTGGGAGCGGACGCGCAACGCGATGGCGCAGTTGGCGGTCAGGAACTCGCGCAGGCCCGGCACCCGCACGATCGGATGAGCCCACGCGGGGTGGTAGCGCGGAAAGACCGCCAGCTTCTCCGCCGAGCCGCCGCGCTCCGCCTCGCGGACCCAGCGCAGTACCCGGGCGACCGACAGGGCGAACAGCGAGGTGCCGTACCGGTTGGCCGGGGCGGCGCCGTGCCGCCGTTCGTAGATACGGGCCGCGCGGTCGCCGCCGAGGTAGTGCCAAGGGGAGGTCTCGTGGCCGCCGAGCGGGCCGAGCCAGTTGGTGTAGCAGAGGAAGACCAGGCCGCCGGGGCGGGTGACGCGCACCATCTCGTGGAGCATCCGCCGCGGGTCGGGGACGTGTTCGAGGACGTTCGAGGAGAAGCAGACGTCGACGGCGTGGTCGCGGACCGGGAGGGCCAGCGCGTCGCCGCACACCACGCCCACGCGGCGGGTGTCGACCGAGACGTAGCGCGCACCGGCGTCCTCGAACGCCCGCGCGAAGAAGCCCGGGCCGCCGCCGACGTCCAGGACCCGGCGCCCGGCGAGGACCGCGTACCGCGACACCAGGGCGACGGAATCGGCCGCGAGCGGTGTGTAGAACGCGGCGGGATCCACCTGCTCCCACCGGCACGCCCGCACCAACGACAGCGTCCGCCGCAATGTGAAGAACCGCCGCCGATCGCGCTCGATGCCCATCGCAGCACTGTGGCGAGCGCGGTGGGGCGAGATGTGACGACACGCCGCCGGTCCGTCGTCCGCCACCCCACGCTGGACCTCCTCGCCGGGCCTCCTCGCCGGGCCTACTCGCCGGTGTCGGCCTCACCGACGCCGGCGGTGAGGTCCACCCGCCACACGTTCGAGCGGAGGAAATGCCCTTTCGGATATTCGAACTCGCTCTCCCCGACGAGCTCGAATCCCGCCTTCCGGCACACGGCGTTCGAAGCGCCGTGCAGCACAGAGGGAAACGCGTACAAGTGGCGCCGCCGCCCGTCAGCCCGTGCGGCCCCGACGACAGCCCGCATCGCCGCCACCGCCAAGCCCCGCCCCTGGTAGCCGGGCAGGATCCCGTACCCGGTCTCGTAGGCGGGCTCCCCGTCCCACTCGTGCTCCCAGAAGCCCGTCGAGCCCACCACCACGCGCTCCGGCAGCATCACCACCCGGAACATCGTGCCGTTCTCCTCGGGGTCGAGATACCGGCGATGGCGATCGGCGACTTTCTCGTCGCTTTCGGGCCCGCCGAGGAAGGCGGTCATCTCCGGCGTGTTGGTCGCGCGGAGCAGCTCCAGCCCATCCTCGGCCCACGGCTCCAGCAACACCTGCGGTGACTCGGTCGTCATGCCGCCAACCTATGGACAGCCTCCGACAACCGCGCCGCCATGGCGCGCCACGCCCACGTTCGGCGCAACTTCGCCGGCATCCTCACTTCACCGTGACGAAGATCGCCGTCCCCGGGATCACCCGCCCTCGCAGCGGCGACCACCCGCCCCAGACCTCGGTCAGTCCCGCCGGCCACTCCGGCTCCACCACGTCCACCAGCGTCAGCCCCGCCGCCGCGATCTCCCGCACCCGGTCCCCGAACGTCCGGTGGTGCTCCGCGTAGGTCGCGATCCCGCGCTCGTCGAACTCCACGTACGGCCGCCGGTCGAAATACGAGTCCCGGGCCGTCAGGCCGCCCTCGCCCGGGTCGTCCGGGAAGACCCAGCGCACCGGGTGCGACACCGAGAACACCCAGCGCCCTCCCGGTTTCAGTACCCGTGCCGCCTCCCGCATCACCGCGGCGCTGTCCGCCACGAACGGCACGGCGCCGAACGCCGAGCACACGATGTCGAACGCCTCGTCGGCGAACGGAAGCCGGGTGGCGTCCGCCTGGACCAGCGGGACCGGCGCCTCGGCTCCCGCGTCGATCCGCAGCGCGTGCTCGAGCTGCCCGAACGACAGGTCCGACGCCACCGCGCGCGCTCCCTGGGCCGTCAGCCAGCGGGAGCACTGGGCCGCGCCGGCGCCGACCTCCAGGACCCGCTTGCCCGCCAGGTCCGTTCCGAGCAGGTGGGCGCTCGCCTCGTCCAGGCCCTCCGGGCACCAGATGAAGCGGGCGTCGCCCAGGAAGGCGCCGTGCTCCGCCTGGTATTCGTCGGCGTTGGCGTCCCACCAGCCCCGGTTCGCCCGGATCGTGGCGGAATCTGACAGGTGACGGCGGGCCACGCGGACCGTATCGTTATCTTCGATTCCGGGGTCCCTGGGGAGCTCAGGTGACTCTTCCGTCACACCGGTCACAGTGCGGGCATCCTTTCCACGGCGAGTCGCGAGACGATCACGCAGGTTGAGACTTTATCGGTCGGATCCGGGGGACGGTCGCGGGGTCCGGCCGGGGCGGACGGGGGCGGGCCGACGCCGCCGGTCGGGCGGGGTATCGGATTGACCACGCACGCGTACGACCCGTATTCTGGGCGATGCGCTGCGGGCAGGTTCTGAATCTTCTTCGCTGGACACCCGATCCTCGTCGACCGTTCGGCTCTTGACGTGTGACGGACTTTCCCACCAGCGCCGTCCCCGCCGCCCGGTTGGGGCCGTCGCCCACTAAATGTCCGTATCCGGAGCCCCCTTCCCCATGACGAGCAGCACCGAGACCGCCCGAACGCCTCAGGTCGCCATCAACGACATCGGTTCGGCGGAGGACTTCCTCGCCGCGATCGACCAGACCATCAAGTACTTCAACGACGGCGACATCGTCGAGGGTGTCATCGTGAAGGTCGACCGGGACGAGGTCCTGCTCGACATCGGTTACAAGACCGAGGGTGTGATCCCGTCCCGGGAGCTCTCGATCAAGCACGACGTCGACCCGAACGAGGTCGTCGCCGTCGGTGACCACATCGAGGCCCTGGTCCTCCAGAAGGAGGACAAGGAAGGCCGCCTGATCCTGTCCAAGAAGCGCGCCCAGTACGAGCGCGCCTGGGGCACGATCGAGGAGATCAAGGAGAAGGACGGCATCGTCACCGGTACCGTCATCGAGGTCGTCAAGGGCGGCCTCATCCTCGACATCGGCCTGCGCGGCTTCCTGCCCGCCTCCCTGGTCGAGATGCGCCGCGTGCGCGACCTGCAGCCGTACGTCGGCAAGGAGCTCGAGGCCAAGATCATCGAGCTGGACAAGAACCGCAACAACGTGGTCCTGTCCCGCCGCGCCTGGCTCGAGCAGACCCAGTCCGAGGTCCGCCAGAACTTCCTCACCACCCTGCAGAAGGGCCAGGTCCGCTCCGGCGTCGTCTCCTCGATCGTCAACTTCGGCGCGTTCGTGGACCTCGGCGGCGTGGACGGCCTGGTGCACGTCTCCGAGCTGTCCTGGAAGCACATCGACCACCCGTCCGAGGTGGTCGAGGTCGGCCAGGAGGTCACGGTCGAGGTCCTGGACGTCGACATGGACCGCGAGCGCGTCTCGCTGTCCCTGAAGGCGACCATGGAGGACCCGTGGCAGACCTTCGCCCGCACCCACGCCATCGGCCAGGTCGTGCCGGGCAAGGTCACCAAGCTGGTGCCGTTCGGCGCGTTCGTCCGGGTGGACGAGGGCATCGAGGGCCTGGTCCACATCTCCGAGCTGGCCGAGCGCCACGTGGAGGTCCCGGAGCAGGTCGTGCAGGTCGGCGACGAGATCTTCGTCAAGGTCATCGACATCGACCTGGACCGCCGCCGCATCTCGCTGTCGCTGAAGCAGGCGAACGAGGGTCTCACCGGCGACATCGAGACCGACCAGTTCGACCCGGCGCTGTACGGCATGGCCGCGACCTACGACGACCAGGGCAACTACATCTACCCCGAGGGCTTCGACTCGGAGACCGGCGAGTGGCTCGAGGGCTACGACGCCCAGCGTGAGGTGTGGGAGCAGCAGTACGCCGAGGCGCACGCCCGCTACGAGGCGCACCAGAAGCAGATCGCCGAGGCCCGCAAGGCCGACGCCGAGGCCGGTGTCCAGGAGAACGCCGAGGGCGCGCCCTCGTCCTACTCCTCGGGTGCGGCCGAGGAGAGCACCGGCGGCGCCCTGGCCTCCGACGAGGCCCTGGCGGCCCTGCGCGAGAAGCTGTCGGGCGGCCAGAGCTGAGGCCTCCCGGCCTGAGCACTCCGTCTGAGCGGCTCCAGCAGTAGCTGAAGGAAGCCCCGTCCGCACATCGCGGACGGGGCTTTCGCTATTGTTCCGACGTGTATCTGACCGGATCGAGGACCGCGCGCCGCCTGCAGGAGGCCCGGAGCACGCGGGAGAAGGTCCCGTTCAACGTCCTGATGCTGGGCACGGTCAGCCTGCTCACCGACGTCTCCTCCGAGATGCTGGTCGCGGTGGTCGGCTACTACCTGCTGAACGTGCTGCACGAGTCCCCGACCGCGATCGGCTTCCTCGACGGCCTCTACAACGGCATCCCGGCCCTGCTCGCGGTTCCGGCGGCCTACCTCGCCGACCGCTGGCAGCGCCGCAAGCTGCTGGCCGGCCTCGGCTACGGCGCCTCGGCGGTCACCAAACTCGGCTTCCCGGCCGTCGGCCCCTCCTTCGGCGGCCTCAGCGCACTGCTCAGCGCCGACCGGTTCGGCAAGGGCATGCGGTCCGCGCCGCGCGACGCCCTGATCTCGCTGTCGACGCCGCCGGCGATCATGGGCCGGTCGTTCGGCGTGCACCGCATGCTGGACAACGTCGGTGCCGCGCTCGGGCCGCTGTTCGCCTCGTTCGTCCTGCTGTGGACCACGAAGTTCGGCACCGAGCGCAAGGCGTTCGACGCGCTGTTCGTGATCGCGTTCTGCATCGCGGGCGTCGGACTGGTCGTGTTCTGCCTCTACGTCACCGACCACCGCGAGCAGGTGCGCGAGCGTGCGACCGCGTCGCTGGGAGCGGTGTTCGGTGTGCTGAGGCAGCCGTGGTTCCTGCTCACCGGCGGTGCGGTGGCGCTGCTGGGCTTCGCCTGGGTGAGCGACACGTTCGTGTACCTGACCCTGGCGCACCGCATGCACCTGACGGCGTCGGAGTACGCGTTGCTGGCCACCGGGACCATGGGGACGTTCGTCCTGTCGGCGGTGCCGGTCGGACGCCTCGCGGACCGGGTCGGGCGCTGGAAGGTGTTCGTGCTCGGGCACCTGCTGCTCGCCGTGGCCTATCTCGTGCTGTCCGTGGACGTCCCTGACACGGTCATGCTGATCGCGGCGCTCGTTCTTCCGGGCCTGGCCTACGCGGCCTCTGACGGCGTTCTCATGGCCTATTGCAGCCCCCGTATCCCGGCCGCTCTGCGGACGTCAGGTATCGCGGTGGTGCAGTCGATCGGGGCCGTGGCCGGGTTCGTGTCCTCGGTGGTGTTCGGAGCGGCGTGGGCGCACAGCGATCCTCCGACCGTCATGCGGTGGTTCGCCCTCGCGGTGACGGTGGCCGTGGTCGCGGCGACCCTCATGGTTTCGCCGTGGAAGGATCAGTTCCGTGACTGACGCTCCCTCGAAGGACAGCCGGGCGAAGATCCTGCTGTCCTCGATCGCGGTGCTGGCCGTGGTGGCCGTGGCCGCCGGGGTGACGGCGTTCACGGGGCGGTCCAAGACGCGCGCCGGTGTCGCCGGAGGCTTCACCGTGGCCGGCGGGCAGCTGACGTATCGCACGACCGTGCAGGGCCCGGACTTCGGGAAGGTCGTGGAGCAGCCGCTCGGTGCCGCGCAGGGTGCCGTGCCGACTGTGTCCAGTGTCAGGTGCGAGCGCTCTTATACGGCATCGGGCGTACTGCTCTGTCTTCAGTCCGAAGGCGACCTCATCAGTCAGCCCTACGCGGAGATCTACGACAGTTCTCTTAAGCAGATCAAGAAGCTGGAGATCACCGGGACTCCGAACCGCGCACGGCTGTCCGCGGATGGACGGATGGCTTCGTGGACGACGTTCGTGACCGGCGACTCCTACACACAGCCCGGTGCTTCCACCCGTACTTCGATCCTGGACCTGAAGACGGGGGAGTACGTCGAGTCTCTGGAGACGTTCGCATCTGTCGTCGACGGGAAGCCGTACAAGGCGGTCGACGTCAACTATTGGGGCGTCACCTTCACCTCGGACGACAACACCTTCTACGCGACCATGGGCAGCAGCAGTAAGACATGGCTTATGCGGGGCGATCTCAAGGCTCACACGCTCACCGCACTGCGCGACAATCTGGAGTGTCCGTCTCTGTCGCCGGACGGAACGCGCCTGGTGTTCAAGAAGCGGGTCTCGGACGACATCCGGCGGCCGTGGCGCTTCATGGTGCTGGATCTCGCCAGCATGAAGGAGACGCCGCTCGCCGAGGCGCGTAGCGTGGACGATCAGGCGGCGTGGCTGGACGCGCACACGGTCATGTACGCGGTGCCGCACGACAACGACCCCGGCAGCGACCTCTACGCGGTGCCGGCCGACGGCGGCGGGGCGCCACGCCTGCTGGCCGCCGACGGGATGTCCCCGTCGGTGACGTCGGGTTGATCCGACTCCTACCCACCCGCAAGATCGATCCGATAGGTTGCCAGGCATGCGGACGCTTTCGACCTCGACCCGAACCCGCCGGACCATGACACGCATATCCGCGCTCGGCGTCGCCGCCGCGGCGGCGCTGGCGCTGGCCGCGTGCGGCGACGGCGGCTCGGTGAAGAAGGACTCGTCCACCGGCAAGCCCACGGGATCCGCGCCCGGCTCGCGCTCCACGGCGGCCGGCTCCAGCCCGAGCAGCAGCGCGCCCAGCTTCGACCCGGCGGCCGGCCCCATGGTGGACGCCGCCCAGCTGCCGAAGACCTGCAGCGGCCTGATCACCGACGCCGACATGCAGCTCGCCCTCGGCAACCCCCTCACCGGCGGCGACTACTTCCAGAGCTTCCAGCCGGACGCCGGCCACAAGCAGACCGGCCGCGTGAAGTGCCAGTACGGCGTCGTCCTCGACAACGCCGGCAAGATCACCTCCAACCAGGTCGAGGTCCAGCTCGCCACCTACGCCGACGCCGCCAGCGCCCAGAGCCGCGCCGCCGCCACCGTCGGCACCCTGGCCGGCGGCGGCGCCCAGTACGCCCCCACCGCCGTCGGCGGCCATCCCGCGACCTACGTCACCGAGGCGGGCAAGGACGCGGTCCTGGTGATGTACGACGGCAACCGCACCTTCCTGATCACGGTCCAGGAAGCGCTGGTCAAGGGCGACGACGCGAAGGCGTTCACGCTGAAGATCGGCGAGGCGCTGTACAAGCACACGACACCGGCGGCGGCGAGCAGCAGCCCGAGCGGCTCGAACGGGTCGAACGGATCGCAGAGCGCGCCGGCGGGGTCGAACGGATCGTCGGGGGCGCCGAGCTCCGGTGCGCCCAGCAGCGGTGCGCCCGCCGGCTCCGGCGGGTCGAGTTCGGCGCCGCCGAGTCCTCCGGCGAGCTCCTGAGGCTCAGGAACTCGGCGGGCCGGCGCCGCCGAGTCTTCCGAAGAGATCCTGAGGCTCAGTAGCTCCGCAGGGCGACATCCCCCGGCTCCTTCGCCGACGCGACCAAACCCTCCGCGGAGGGCGGCAGGTTCGGCGTCGAAGGATGCGCCAGGCCGGCCGGCCCCGCCGCGAACGCCGTCAGGATGTTGTCCGTCACCTGCTCCATCACCTGCCGCGCCGGGGCCGGCGTCGCCGCCAGATGCAGGCAGTCCCCGCTCACCACGCACGGCCAGTACGTCGTCCCGGCGTCGAACACGCCCGCCTGCGACGTCGCCACGTAGTACGTCGTCGTCGCCATCCCCGCGTGGCCGTTCGCGAAGCGCATCGGCATCGCGGCCAGGACGTCTATGTCGCGCGGTGTCGTCGGCTTGTTGACGTCCACCTGGTCGTACTCGCCGCCGACCGTGTTGCGCAGGACCTGGCCGATCGTGACGCCGGTGTTGGCGAAGATCCACGAGTCCGGGTGCAGCACCCGCAGGGAGCCGTTGGCGCCCAGGTAACCGTAGCCCTGCCCGATCAGCGCGGCCTCCGGGCGCCTGAGCGGGGGATCGGCCCAGTTCACCGTGGCCTGCGACGGGTCGGCGGCCGCCACACTGTCGCCGGCCACGGTGCGCCGGATCACGACGCGCCGGTCCGGACCGGTCGGAGAGCCGGTCAGGCGGGCCGCGGTGTAGACGGCGTTCGCGCCGAAGAAGGCCAGGTTCACGCCGGCCTGGCGAGCGGCGACCGCGCCGTCGTACATACGCCTCGTCCAGTACTCCGAGTGGCCCCCGGTGACGATGCCCCGGTGCTGCTTCAACCGGCCCGGATCGGCGTCGGCGTCCAGGTCGGTGAAGTAGTCCACGTCGATGCCCAGCTTCTCCATCTCGCGGATCAGCGGCAGCTCGTACTGATACGGCGAGTAGTAGCCGCCGTCCTCGTAGGGCCGGTCGAAGCTCACCACGGTGCTGGCGGCCGCCTTGTGCGCGGCGTCGGCGTAGGCCGAGTGCCCGCCGAAGGTGTTGTACGCCTGGTACGTCAGCACGCTGGCCTGGAAGCCCAGCGGCGCGGTGTCCCCGTCCGCCCGCACCACCAGCGGGATCGACGACGGCGTCTGCCCCGGCGCGCGCACCACCAGCAGGTAGTACCCCGGCGTCCACTGCCCCGTGATGTGGAAGCTCAGCGACGCCTTCCACGGCGCCTCGGTCAGCAGCTCCGGGCCGGTCACCGTGGCCTGCGCCTGAGGCCCGAGCGTCAGGTGCTTGGTCTGCCACACCAGTCGCCCGCCCGCGCCGCCGTAGTAACCCATGCGGTACGCCGACAGGGACGCGCCCGACACCGGCACCGGAGAGCTCAGGTACGCGGTCACCGTGTCCCCGCACTGCGCGCTCGACCGGTTCAGGTACCCGTTCACCGACCCGGCACGCGTGTGCTTCGCGTCCTCCCACGCCGCCGTGCCCGGGATCTGGTTCTCCTCCCGCAGCCACCCGGCCGGATGCTCCGGCGAGCAGTCCGGCACACCTGCTTTGACCCCGGCCGACGGCAGGATCTCCCCACTCGCCTTCCCGGCGTCGGTCGGGTACGGCCGGCCGGGCCCGTGCCCCTGGGCGACAGCGGTCTGCTGGTCGTCGATCATCGGCGCCGAACGCGGACCCGGCAGGTCCGCGGCACAGGCGACGATGACGGCCGCCGCCAGCCCGAGGCGCGCCACCCGGCCGGTGCGCGTCGCGCCGCGCCAGAGGTTGAGGCCGTCAAGCGCAGGACGGCTGAAGACGGGCGCGGGGGAGTGCGGAGGCTGCGCCGACGCCTCGACGAAGACTTCGAGGACGTCCGGCAACGGTGGCAGCGGGCCCGCCGCCACGAGCGCGGTCGCGGGCTCGGGCTCGGCGTGCGGTGCTGGCGCGGACGTGGGCGCGGACGTGGGCGCGGCGTCGGCAACTGCGGGCTCGGGCTCGGCGTGTGGTGCTGGCGCGGACGTGGGCGCGGCGTCGGCAACAGCGGGCTTCGGCTCGGCGGGCAGGGCGACGGCGACGACCGCCTCCGGTTGGGCGACCGGCAAGGCGGGTTCGGCCACTCCCACCGCCGCCGACGCTTCCGGCACGGCTTCCGCCGACTCGGGCTCGGCCGGAACCGGCACCGACTCCCGTGCCGCTTCGGCCTCGGGTGCCGCGGGCGTCGCCACGACGACCGCACCGGCCGTGCCATCGGGCGCCGCCTCCGCCGCCTCCGCCGCCTCGCCATCCGGCCCGGCACCCACCTCGGCCTCAGCTTCTGCCACCGCCGCGGCCTCAGCTTCTGCCACCGCCGCGGCCTCAGCTTCTGCCACCGCCTCGGCCACCGCCGCGGCCTCAGCGTCCGCCCCGGCCTCGCCGTCGCCCTCGGCGGCGCCCTCGGTGGCGCCGACCCCGGCCATCGCCAAGACAGCCTCGGCCACACTCGGCAGCGACTCGCCCGGCGCGCCCTGAACCGCCCCCGAGTCGTCGACCGACCTGGGGACCACAGCGTCCGCGGTCATGCGGCCCGAACCCGAAAAGCCCCGACCCTTGCGTGCAAGTGTCCCCGCACTCCCATTGGCTCCTGTTCCATTGTTCCGCAAGCGGGTGTCGTGGCTCCCGCTGCGGCCTGTCCTGGCGGACCGGTTCCGGGCCGGACCGCGATGTGGCGCGCTAACGCTACCGTGCCGCCGTGGGGTGGTTCTGACAGGCTCCTGACAAGCATTTCCGCGGTGTCAGTGGCTGCGTCAGTGGCTGTGTCAGTGGCTGGGGGGCGGAGGGCCTATGCCGACGTCGCTCTGCGCCGCCGCCGACGAGATCAGCGCCCTGGCGCTCGGGGCCGGGCGGTGCGTCGACGGGTGCCGGGTGGCGGCCGGGCCCTGGGCGAAGTCGCGCAGCACGTTGTCCGTGATCGCCGCCAGCAGCTTCGACGTGCCCGGATCCACCTCGTGGTTCTTGCACGACCCCGCGACCTGGCAGTCCCAGTACGTCATGCCCCCGGCGAACACCCCGGCGCCGGACTTCGCTCCGTAGTACGACATGGTCGCCATCGTCGGCTGTCCGCTGAACAGGATCGGCGCCGCGGCGACCACGTCGATGTCCGGCGGCGTCGCGTAGTCGTTCTTCACCGTGTCGTACTCGCCGGCCAGCGAGTTCTTCAGCACCTGGTCCCGCACGGCGCCGGTGCCCGCGAAGATCCACGAGTCCGGCTGCAGCACCCGGAACGCGCCGCCGGTCGTGCCCAGCTCGCCGTACGCCGGCCCGACCAGCGTCGCCGCCGGCCGCTCCAGTTCGTGCGAGTCCCACAGCACCGTCGCCTGCGACGGGTCGTCCTTGGTCAGCGGATCCTCGGCGGCCTGCCGGTACACCACCATCCGCCGGTCCGGCCCCGCGGGCGAGGACTCCAGGCGCGCGTGCCAGTACACCTCGTTCGCGCCGAAGAACGCGATGTTGGTCCCGTTGTCCCGGGCGTAGACCGCCGCGTCGTACATCCGCCGCGTCCAGTACTCCGAGTGTCCGCCGATCAGCAGCGCCTTGTGCGCGGCCACCTGACTCGGCCGCCGGTCCACGTCGATGTCGGTCGTGTAGTCGACGTCCAGCCCCAGCTTCTCGGCCTCCGCCGCCAGCGGGATGTCGTACAGGAACGGCGCCTGATACCCGTCCCCGTTATAAGGACGGTCGAAGGACGCCACCCGCGAGCGGTCCGTCCGCTTGCTCGACTGGTCCTTCGGTCCGTAGTAGAGGCTGTACCTTCCGTAGTTGTTGTACGCCTGGTACGTCAGCACCGACGCCTGCAGCAGCAACGGCGAGCTCCCGCTCCCCGGCGCCCCGTTGCCGTCGCTGTCGTCCCGCACCACCAGCGGGATCGCGTCGCCCGCGTCGTGCGGATGCGCCCGCACCACCAGCAGGTAGAAACCGGGCGTCCATTCCGGTGTGATCGGTATCCGGGCGGCGACCGGCCACGATGCCTCCACCGTGTACGTCGGCGCCCCGGAGTTCTTCACCTGGCTCGCGCTCACCGCGACCTTCGGCGCGCTCCACACCACGCGCCCGCCCGCGCCGCCGTACCAGCCCATGCGGTACGCCGTCACCGAGGCCGTGGACACGTAGCCGGACAGGTGCAGCCCCAGCGTGTCCCCGCACGCCGCGCTGACCTGGTCCAGATAACCCGCCACTATCGAAGTGTCGGTGTCGAAGCTCGCCCGCCACGACGCGTCGCCCGGCTTGGCGTTCTCGGTCCGGGCCCAGCCGGCCGGCCGCCGCCGCGTCGCGCACGCCGCCGTCGAGGGCTGCGTCCGGTCCGGCGGCGGGGTCCCGGCCTTGGTCGGCGGCTCGGGCGTCTGGCTCGTCACCGTCACCGGCGGCCCCGGCCTGGCCACCGGCGGCGCCGATCCGCCGGTGCAGCCGTAGCCGACGGCGAACACGCCGATCGCCAGCGCCGCCGATCCCGCGACCGCCTTCCAGCGCGCCGCCCGCGCTGGGCGACGGTTACCAGCCGACTCCTCGGCGGGGGAAGGCGACTCGTCCATCGGCATCCGTTCCTGGCAGGTGGTGACCCTAGCGTGCAGCGCAAACGTTAGCCTTCTAGAGACGGCGACCGCGAAACGAACGGAGCTCCATGGACGGCTCGGTCAGCTCGGACAGCTCGAACAGCTCAGAGGGCTCGGACGGCTCGGCAGGCCGGGGAACCCTCGACGTCGGCCTCACCGGCGGCATCGGCTCCGGCAAGAGCGAGGTCCTCAAGCGCCTCAAGGAGCACGGCGCCACGGTCGTCGACGCCGACCTCGCCGCCCGCGTCGTGGTCGAGCCCGGCACCGAAGGTTTCGAAGAAGTGGTGAAGGAGTTCGGGCCCGAGGTGGTCGGCCCGGACGGCGCGCTGGACCGGGCCCGGCTCGGCGCGATCGTGTTCGCCGACCCGGAGCGGCGCGCGGCGCTCAACGCGATCGTGCACCCGCGCGTGGGAGCGCTCATGGCGGAATGGGCTGATTCCGCGCCGCCGGGCGGCATCGTCGTCTACGATATTCCGCTGTTGGTCGAGGGCGGGGCGGACCGCGGGTACGCCGCGGTGATCGTGGTCGACGCCGACGACGAGGTCCGCTTCGCACGCCTGCTCGCCAACCGGGGCATGTCCCGTGCGGACGCGGAAGCCCGGATGGCTGCGCAGGCCTCGCGGGAGGACCGGTTGGCCGCGGCGGATTACGTGATCGCGAACAACGGGTCGCTGGCGGACCTCGACCGGGAAACGGACCGGCTATGGTCCGAACTGGTTACGCTCCGCGATTCAAGGATCCGATAGGTTGACCCGGTGACATCCCTCCCCACGCAGTCTGCTGAGCAGCAGGTCCCGCAGTCCCCCGCCGCGGCGTCCGCCGCGACCGCCCCAGACCTCCCCGCCGACCTGCGCAAGCGTCCGTCCCTGCCGGTGGCGCTGGTGCTCGCGGCCCGGCCCCGGCAGTGGGTGAAGAACGTCCTGGTGCTGGCCGCCCCGCTGGCCGCCGCCAAGCTCGGCCACACCGATGTGCTGCGCACCTCGGCGATCGCGTTCGTCGCGTTCTGCTTCGCGGCCTCGTGCATCTACTACGTCAACGACGTGATGGACGTCGAGTCCGACCGCCGGCACCCGAAGAAGCGGTTCCGGCCGATCGCCGCCGGCTGGGTGCCGATCCCGGTGGCGCTGGTCGTGGGGCCGCTGTGCGGCCTGGCCGCCCTGGGCGTGGCGGCGCTGGCGAACTGGACCACGGTGCTGGTGGTCGCGGTGTACATCGTGCTGCACATCGTCTACTCGCTGTGGCTCAAGCACGTGCCGGTGCTGGACCTGGCGATGGTCGCCTCCGGGTTCCTGCTGCGGGCCATCGTCGGCGGCGTGGCGGCGAACCTGGAGCTGTCCCAGTGGTTCCTGCTCACCACCGGGTTCGGGTCGCTGTTCATGGTGGCCGGCAAGCGGTACTCGGAGATGGTGCTGATGGGCGAGGACGCCGCCTCCTCGCGCAAGTCGCTGTCCGAGTACTCGCAGAGCTATCTGCGCTTCGTGTGGCAGGCCGCGGCCACCGTCACGGTGATCACCTACTCGCTGTGGGCGTTCCAGCTGGCCTCGACCCCGGATCTGGCGCACAAGTCGGCCAAGCCGTGGCTGGAGATCTCGGTCATCCCGTGGGTGTTCATCTTCCTGCGCTACGCGATGTTCATCGACGGCGGCAGCGCCGGGGAGCCCGAGGACGTGGTCCTGAAGGACCGCGTCATGATGGGGCTGGGCGCGGTGTGGGTCGCGATCTTCGCCACCGGCGTCGTCCTCGTCGGCGCCCGCGGCTGAGCCCGGGCACCGGCCGGTATTCTGATGGTTGCGATGAGGGACGTGAGAAACGTGGCGGTGCCACAGGAGATTTCCCCGGGGACCGGACTGCACCAGGAGCGGCTGTACGGCTGGGGGATGACCAGCCCGTCGGTGGCCGAGGTCGCCGACCCCACGGCGCTGGAGCAGCTCTCCGAGCTGGTCGTCGGCGCCGGCCCGCGCGGCGTGATCGCCCGGGGCCTGGGCCGGTCCTACGGCGATCCGGCGCAGAACGGCGGAGGACGGGTGGTGCGCACCACCTCCCTCAACAAGATCCTCAACATCGACATCGAGCGCGGGATCGTCGTCGCGCAGGCCGGCGTCAGCCTGCACCAGCTGATGGGCACCATGCTGCCGCTGGGCTGGTTCGTGCCGGTGACGCCGGGTACCCGCTACGTCACCGTCGGCGGCGCGATCGGCGCGGACATCCACGGCAAGAACCACCACAGCGCCGGCTCCTTCACCCAGCACGTGCTGGCGATGGACCTGCTCGGCGCGGACGGGCAGATCCGGACGCTGACCCCGGACACCGAGCCGGAGCTGTTCTGGGCCACCGCCGGCGGCATGGGCCTGACCGGGATCGTCACCCAGGCCACGATCGCGTTCAAGAAGGTCGAGACGGCGCGCATCAAGGCCGACATCTGGCGCGCGCCGGACCTGGACGGCGTGATGGCCGAGCTGGCCGCCACCGACGACAAGTACCCGTACACGGTGGCCTGGATCGACTGCCTGTCCACCGGCAAGAACCTCGGCCGCTCGGTGCTCACCTGCGGCGACTTCGCCAAGCTGGACGAGCTGCCGGCCAAGGTCCGCCGCGAGCCGCGCAAGTTCGCGCCGCTGTCGCTGGGCACCGTGCCGCCGGTCCCGGTGAGCGGCCTGCTGAACAAGATGACCGGCCGGGTCTTCAACGAGATGTGGTTCCGCAAGGCGCCGCTCCGCAAGGAGGGCGTGATCCAGGGCGTCGGCGCGTTCTTCCACCCGCTGGACGGGATCATGGAGTGGAACCGCGTCTACGGGCCGGCGGGCTTCCTGCAGTG
This sequence comes from Catenulispora subtropica, assembly GCF_039531675.1. Classification (NCBI taxonomy): domain Bacteria; kingdom Bacillati; phylum Actinomycetota; class Actinomycetes; order Catenulisporales; family Catenulisporaceae; genus Catenulispora; species Catenulispora subtropica. The sequence continues at coordinate 133,475 of NZ_BAAAQM010000015.1, read as the reverse complement.
GCAGTTCGTGGTGCCGTTCGGCGCCGAGGACACCCTGCGCCAGATCGTCGAGCGGATCTCCGCCCACGGGGCCCCGGCGGCGCTGACCGTGCTCAAGCGCTTCGGCGCGGGCAACTCCGGCTACCTGTCGTTCCCCACCCGGGGCTGGACGCTGGCCTTGGACTTCCCGACCAACACCCCGGGTCTGGCGCAGCTGCTGGACGGCCTGGACGAGAAGGTGCTGGAGGCTGGCGGCCGCCTGTACCTGGCGAAGGACTCCCGCATGCGGCCGGAGCTGCTGGACGAGATGTACCCGCGGCTGGAGGCGTTCCGCAAACTGCGCGCCGAGATCGACCCGCACCAGGTGTTCATGTCGGACCAGGCACGCCGCCTGCACCTGTAGCCCTCGGGCCTTCACAGCCACAAACGGATAGGAACAACGGATATGAAGGACTCCCTGGGCGCGGCCCAGTCCCTGCTGGTCCTCGGCGGCTCCTCGGACATCGCCATGGCCACGGCCCGCAAGATGGCCGCCCTCCGCACCAAGAAGATCTACCTGGCCGGCCGCACCTCCCGGCAGCTGGAGGACAACGCCGCCGAGCTCCGTCAGCTCGGCGCGACGGTCGAGGTCGTCCCCTTCGACGCCGCCGCCACCGAGGACCACGACAAGGTCCTGTCCCAGGTCTTCGCCAACGGTGACGTCGACGTGGTCCTGATGGCCTTCGGCGTCCTCGGCGACCAGGCCGAGGACGAGAAGGACCCGGCCCGCGCCGCCGCGGTCGCGCACGTGAACTACACCGGCGCGGTGTCCAGCGGCATCGTGGTCGCCCAGGCCCTGAAGAAGCAGGGGCACGGCGCCCTGGTGGTGCTGTCCTCGGTCGCCGCCGAGCGCGCCCGCAAGGCCAACTTCATCTACGGCTCCAGCAAGGCCGGCCTCGACGCCTTCGCGCAGGGGCTCGGCGACTCGCTGGTCGGCACGGGCGTCCACGTGATGGTCGTCCGCCCCGGCTTCGTCGACACGAAGATGACGAAGGGCATGGAGAAGGCGCCGCTGTCGACCACGCCCGAGGCGGTCGCCGACGCGATCCTGACCGGCCTGCGGCGCGGGTCGCACACGGTGTGGGCGCCGGGAGCGTTCCGGTACGTGATGTCGGGGCTGCGGCACGTGCCGCGGCCGATCTTCCGCAAGCTGCCCATGTGATCCGGCTGTTCCAGCGGCGCGCCCGACCTGCTCCGGTCGGGCGCGCCGCTTTGTCATGTCCGGGGTTCCGGCCCCGGCGTCGCCAACAGCCAGTCGACGGCGGTGGCGAAGTCAGCAGCCGCATGCCACACCCCGGGCCCATCGGGGACCTGCCGATACTCTCCGGTTTTCACCCTAATAGCCCTTATATCAAGCCTCGCAGCCCCGCTGACGTCTTTTTCAGGACGATCGCCGATGACAACGCAGCGCTCCGGCCTCACGCCGAGCTCCTTCATCGCTTCCCGAAACGGCGCCGCATGCGGCTTGCGCCACTGCCGTCCCCCGAGCGCATCCGAGACGACGACGCAGTCGAAGAATGCCCCGATCCCCAGCGCCCGTACCTTCCATTCCTGCCCGGCCACATCCCCGTCCGTGACCACGCCCAGCCGCAACCCCGCCATCCGCAACCGCGCCAGCGCCGCCCGCACCCCGGGGTAGGGCTCCAACCGCGCCGGCCGGTGCGCCCGGAAGGCGGTGACGAGCTCGGTGATGAGAGCATCCGGTCTCCCGCCGCCGACCGTGGCGAGCGCCCGGTCGATGATCCCGCCCCGCGCCGACCCCAGCGCGGCGTCGGCACGCAGCGCGGCCAGGAAGGCCGCCTCGTCGAGGCCGTACCGCGTGCCGGTCCTGGCCACGGCGTGCCACGCGCCGTCGAGCCACGCCTGCTGCGGGTACAGCGTGTCGTCGAGGTCGCAGAGCACCGCGTCCACGTCGAAGGCGCGGGTGCCGTGACGCGACGCGCTCTGGTCCGCCCGGGTGCGGCGCCCACCGCTCAGGCCCACGGTGTGCCTCCCGCCTCGCCCGGCGGCACCGGCCGGCCGACGAAATCCGGCTCGCGGAACTCCAGCAGACCCGCCGCGGCGGCCTCCGCGATCGCCGACACCACCCGTTCGGCCGCGAAGCCGTCGCCGTAAGGGCACTCCAACGCGTCGACGCGCTTCAGTTCGGCCGCGCCGCCGAACCGTGCCACGGCCGCGAGCACCGCGTCGCCGTCGAGTCCCACCAACTCGGACGAGCGCGCGGCGACCCCCTCCCACCGGGGCGTGGACCGGCGGAGCACGACCACCGGTACCCCGAACCACGCCGCCTCCTCCTGCAAACCGCCGGAGTCCGTCACGACCACCCGCGCCGAGGCGACGGCGGTCAGCATCTCGCGGTAGGGGAGCGGCGGCGTGACCTCGATCCCCGCGGCGGTCAGCCGGTCCAGCAGGCCCGCCGCCGTGAGACGGTCACGCGTCCGTGGATGGACCGGGAACACGACGGGGCCGAGCGCGACGTCCGACGACGCCAGCGCCTCGACGCGCACCAAAAGCTCGACCAGCGCGGCCAGCCGCGAAGGCGAGTCGACCGTCGACGCCCGGTGCGCCGTCACCAGCACCCCGCTCCGGGCGTCCACCGGGACCCGCTTCACCCCCGACTCCCGCACCACGTCCACCACCGTGTTGCCGACCACCCGGATCCGCGCCGCCGCCACGCCCTCCGCCCGCAGGAACCCGGCGGCGAGTGCTGTCGGCGCCAAGTGCAACGACGCCGTGGCCGCCGCGACCCGCCGGTTGACCTCCTCCATCGACGTCTCGTTGAACGAGCGCAGCCCCGCCTCCACATGCACCACCGGCACGCACGCCCGCCGCGCGGCCAGGCAGAACACCGGAACCGTCATCGTGTCGCCGAGCACCAGGACCGCGTCGGCGCCCGCCGCGCCGACCTCCTCGACCGCGCGCTCCAGCAGCGCGCCGAGAGCGGCCGCCGGATCGGCCGGCAGCGTCCACCGCGCATCGGGCTCCATGTCCAGCGAGCGCAGGAACTCCTCACCGAGCGCCGGATCGAAGTGCTGTCCTGTGAACACCAACCGCGTCGGCCATTCCCGCCGACGCGCCGCCCGCACCACCGGCGCCAGCTTCACGATCTCCGGCCGCGTCCCGAACGGGATCGTGAGCCTCATCCTTCGAACACCTCGCAGAACCGTCGCACCATCCGCACCCCCGGCCGGTACCCCAGCCGCGAGCTGCGGACGGGCAGACCCCTGACCGCCCGCAGGTACTCGCCGACCAGATCGGCCCCGGCCGCCAGCGACAGCGGCAGCCCACCGGAGAAGCGCGGGTTGCACTCGACGAAGACCACCTCGTCGTCATCCGTCACGAACCCCTGCACGCAGGCCACCCCGCGCAGCCCCACCGCCCCCAGAACGGCCGCCGCTCCTATCAGCACCCGGTCGTCGGCGAACGTCTCGCCCTTCGTCGAGATGCCGCCCCGCGTCTCCAGACGCCATCGCGGTACGCCGCCGGCGAACCGTCCGTCCCGCTCGACCAGCGCGTCGACCGTGAACTCCCGCCCCGACAACCGCGTCTGCACGATCGGCTCGCCGACCCGCCGCAGCGCCCACGTCACCTCCTCCGCCGAATCGCACGCGTACACGTCCCGCGACCCGCGGCCATATCTCGGCTTCACGATCCAGGGCCCCGCCACGTCGGAGGCCACCCACCCCGTCGCCGGTGTCGCGATCCCGGTCTCCCCGAGCGTCGCGGCGAACAGCGCCTTGTCCGAGCAGCACTCGACGGCGCGCTGCGACGGCACCCACACGGCGACCCCGCTGTCCGCCAGGTCCTCGGCCCGCGACCCGAGCGCGCCCAGCTCCTCGGCGACCGTCGGCACGATGACGTCGGCACCCTGCGCGACCGCCACGTCCCGTACCGCGTCGACGAACTCCGGGTCGTGTCCGGGAGGTACGACACCCGACGCGTGCCCCAGTGGCAGCCCTGCCGCCGTCGCGTCACAGTCCACGGCGACGACGCGGACTCCCGCCGTCAGCAGCGCGTTCACCACTGAGATCCCCGCAGCCCCGCCCACCCCCGTCACCAGGACCGAGTCCGCCATGTCACTCCTCCCACCAGCCGGTAGCGGATAACGACGCCTGCACGGGACCATCACTGTCGGCCCCGGCGGGCTCGCTCACTGCCGAGGACGTGATCGCCGTCGGCGCTTCCAACCGGCCCCACAACAGCTCCTGCTTCGCCCAGATCCGCAGCCGCACCAGCGTCTCCGTGCATGCCGGCTCCCACCGATGCCGTATCACCGTCTGGGCCAGCGCTTGCCGCACCCAGATGTCCTCCTCGGACTCGGCGACCGTCAGCAGCAGCCGTGCGTTGCGTCCCACGCCGTTCTCGCCGGCGGTCTGCACCGCCGCGACCCGCGCCGCCGGCTCCGCCGCGTGCAAGGCGTTCCGCAGCTGCCGCCGCACACCGGCGCGCATCAGGGTGCCGCGTACCGCGGCCGCCGCGATCAGCGATCCCCCGACCGCGAGCGCCACCGGCTCAGGACTCACGGCGCACCCCCGCGGAACGGGAAACGAGACAGAGATCGTCCAAGGCCACGCCGTCCCGCGGCAGCAGCAACCACATCATCACCAAGAACCCTCCCAGCGTGTACGCGAACGCGAACAGCGAGCCGACCCAGTCGTGGAACAGCACCAGCGCCGACGGCCCGACCAGCAGCCCCACCCCGACCGACGCCGTGATCCGGGCGATGTTGCCCAGGAACACCAGCGCCATCGCCGCGACCACCGCCAGGGCCAGCCGTCCTCGCGCGGCCGGCGGGCGCAGCACCGCGAGCCCGGCCAGGGCCAGCAACGAGGCCAGAGACGAACACGGCGCCGTCAGCACCGCGGCGAACTCCCCGTGCGTGCCGGAGCCGACGACGATCGAAGCCTGATAACCCCGCGAAACCGAGCCGGCGCCGAGCAGGTGGAGCACGTCCACGGTCGCCGCCGCCTCCACTCCCCGCATCCAGCTCTGCAGCAGCGCGAAGCCGAGCAGCGTCCCGACCAGGAGGACTCCGATCCGGGTGAACACCCGCCACGGCTCCGGTCTCACGACCCCACCCGCCCCGTCGGCGCCGCCGCCCGATCCGTCCGCACCCACGTGTAGGAGGACCCCGACAGCCCGTCGATCCAGGCCTTCGCGCACAGCACCGCCGAGATCAGGAACATCGGCAGGAACCACACCAGGGCCGGCACGTCCGACCGCCGCGTCCGCGCCAGCAGCATCCCCCCGCCGATCTCCAGCAGCGGTCCCAGGAACAGCAGCGTCCACAACACGAAGCCGCCCGGCACCGACGCGGCCGGCACCGCCCCCACGGCCGACAGTCCCAACAGCCCGAGCGCAAGCAGCGAAGCCACCGGCACGTGGTAGACGAGAAGGAACATCACGGTCTCGACGCGCTCGAGCACTGACAAGTGCGGCGCGCGCAGCACGTGCCGCAGGTAGTCCCGGCACACCTGCTGATGCCCTCGCGCCCACCGATAGCGCTGCTTCCAGTACCGGCGGATGGTCGTGACGCCCTCCTCGTCGTCGACGGCTGCCGGTTCGTAGCGCACGTGCAGTCCGGACAACAGCAGCCGCAGCGTCACGTCGGTGTCCTCGGTGACACTGTGCACGTTCCACCCGCCCAGATCGCGCAGCGCCGACAGGCGGATCGCGCAGTTCGCGCCGCCGTAGGCCGGCAGTCCGAACACCGCCTGCCGCCCGAACTCGTTGACCAGATAACCGGCCAGGTAGTCCACCGTGATCAGCCGGGTCAGCGGCGCGTCGGCGGCGTTGCGGATGCGGCACCGGCCCTGTACCGCGCCGACGCCCTGGTCCTCGAAGTGCCGCACCAGCAGCGCCAGGCTGTCGCGGTGCGGACGGTGGTCGGCGTCGAAGACCACGACGATCTCGCCGGTCAGCCGGGGGAGGGCGAAGTTCAACGCGGCCGACTTGCCCGCGGGCCCCGAGCCGGCCGGGCGGTGCAGCGCCAGCAGGCGCGGCTCGGCGGCGGCGCGGGCGTCGAGGATCTCGCCGGTCCCGTCGTCGGAGCCGTCGTCGACGATGACGATCTGCAGCAGCTCGGCGGGATAGTCCAGCCCCAGCAGCCCGGTCACCAGCCGGCCGGCGACGAAGCGTTCGTTCTTGCACGACACCAGCACCGACACGGCCGGCCGGTAGCCCACCGCCCCCTCGACCTCGAGGGTGTCGGCCTTCGCCGACGCGATCCGCTCCGGGTTCGCGTGCCGCAGCGCCGAGACCGTGAACGCGGTGTGGCGCAGGAAGAAGCCCAGGAACACGACGTCGAGCGCGTACACCACGACCGCGGTCGACGTGGCCGTCCCGAGCACCGCCCACGCCACCAGCACGCCGCCGAGCAGCAACGCGAGTCTCGGCCATCCGGAGGTCAGGCGGACGGCCGGGGCACGGCGGTGGCCGGCGCGCCTCACCGGCCCGCCGGAGGTGCGCCGGCTCCCGCGCGTATCGCGGCCGACACGCCGTCGGCGGCGTCCCTCCCGGAGTCGGCGCCGCTCAGATCCCATGCGAACCGCTCGGTTTCGAATCCCTCCGCGTGCAGCAGCCGGGCCTGGAACCCCCGATACCGTGCCTGGGCCTCGACCGCGTCCAGATCGACCAGCTCGTTCCGCAGTACCTGCGACACGTGCGCCCGCAACGCCTTCAGCTTGCCGGGCAGGTGCTCGGCGGCGTCCACGAACACCGTCGGCGCGAACCCGAGCGACGACGGCGTCTCGTACAGCAGGATCCTGCGGACGTGCCTGCCGGCCGCGAGCGTCGCCGCGGCGGCCGAGCGGTGGTCCTGGTGGCTGTCGCGCGGGCTGTGGGTGTAGACGACGTCCGCGCCGGTGGCCCGGATCGCCTCCTCGACCACGGCGACGGCGGCGCGGCCCTCGGGCACCGCACCGTCCTCGAAACCGCCCCAGAGCAGGTCGGCGCCGAGGAGCGAGGCGGCGATCTCCTGCTCGGACGTCCGCGAGGACCGGCCCTGCGGGCCGTGCTCACCGCCGGTGAGCACCAGCAGCCCGACCCGGTCCCCGCGGGCCCGGTGCGCCAGGAGCGTGGCACCGCACCCGAGCTCCACGTCGTCCGGGTGCGCGCCGACGGCGAGCACCCTCACGCGGCGGTCCCTTCGTCACCGGGGCCGCCCGCACCCGTCGCGACCGCCTTGCCCGTGCGCCGCTTGCGCACCTGGTAGCCGGTGAACAGCACACCGAGCACGCCGGTCAGCACCACGCCCCCGACCGCGCCGACAGGCATCTCCGGCCCGTTCGTCAGCGAGCACCGCGACTGCGCGGCGTAGACGTCGCCGGTGCCGAGGCCGAGCAGGCCCGACAGCAGTTTGATGTGCACCGCGGTGACCGTGATGCCCGGCGAGGACGCCGACCCGCTCGGCGTCTGCTCGTTCACCGTGACGTCCGCGATTCCCGCGACCGTGACGTGCGTGTTCGGCGCTGCGTTCGCGGCCACCTTCTGCCCGCCGATCACCAGGTTCGCCAGGGTGCTGCCACCGGACGCGCCGGAGCCGTCGGCGGTGCACTGCGAGTGCACGGCGTTGTCGCCGGTGATCAGCGCGGGCACCGCCAGGTTCTGCACGTCGGCGGTGCTCTGCACGCTGCCGCCGGCCGGTGTGCCGGCCGTGCTGACGTCCAGCACGCCCAGTGCGGCCAGCGTCCCGACGTTGAGGCCCACGACGTGTCCGGTGAGCGGCGTGGCGCTGCCGCCGGGCGCCGGCAGGGACACCGCCGGAGCCGGGCCGACCTGCAGGTGCAGGCCGGCCAGCAGCGTGACGTCGGCGGAGACGCCGAACGCGCCGCCGCCCACGCCGGCCGGCGCGGCCTGCGCCGCCGTCGTCCCGCCCAGGCACAGGGCCATGCCCGCGGCGGCGACCCCCAAACCCCGGGAGGCCAGGCCTCGTCGAAGTGCCCTCATATGGGGTGTACTCCTCATCTCGTGCTCGGTTGCGGGGAAGCATGGGAATGTGAGCCGAACGCACGTGGTGACGGCCCGCTCACCCGTAGTCTCTTCACCGGACGCGGAAAGGGGATCGTGCAGGCGCCGTCACTTCGGACTCCTGCATTCGGAGTACTGGACGGACGACGTGGGGGCGGTGATGGCGGACGGCACGATCGTGGTCTGCGACGGGCTGCGCGCGGTGGGCGAGTCGCTGGCGGCCTACCTGGTGCGCGACGGACTGACCGTGGCGGCGGTGGTCGTCACGGCCGAGCAGCTGCTGGACGCGGTCGCCGGGCACCAGCCGGCGCTGGTGCTGCTGGACGTCGCGGTGGCGCGCCGCTATCCCGGGCGGCTGGTCGCGGCGCTTGCCAGGACCGGCGACGCCAAGGTTTTGATGCTGGGGCCGCTCACGGCGGCCGGGGACGCCGCCGAGGCGCTGCGCGACGGCCTCCAGGGCTGGGTGTCGGATCGGGCCTCAGGCGCCGAGATGCTGGACGCGGTGCACGCCGTGCTGCGCGGCGAGTTCCAGGTGCCGCCGGAGCTCGTGGTGGGCGCGTTACGGAGTACCGCCGGCTCCCTCGCCCTGCTCGCGCAACCCGGTGACCGGGGGAGCGCCTGCGGGGATCCGCGGATCGCGGCACTGGGGGACCGCGAGCGGACGGTCCTGGTCTGTCTCGTGGAGGGGATGGACCGGCGCGGCATAGCCACCCGCCTGCGGATCTCCGAGAACACCGTCAAGACCCATATCGGACGGATCCTGGTCAAGCTCGGGGCGCACAGCATGCTGGAAGCGGCGGCCATCGGGCGGGCCGCCGGACTGAACAACTCATAGTCCGATACGACGGGAAGTTTGTCCGATGGAGTGACCTGAACCTGGTGGCGTCGTTGTCCCGGGAGTGAGAGTCCTGCTTTGCGACGCCTACCGCCTGTTCGCAGAGGCCTTCGCGGCGGTGCTCGCTCAACGTGGCCACGACGTCGTCGGCGTGTGCTTCGATCCGCGCACGCTCCCCGGCTCCGCGCCCGCGGAAGCCGACGTCTGCGTCGCGGACTTCGGCCGGCCGGGCGGGGATCTGGCCGCTCTCACCGACGCCGCCACCCTGCACAGCGCCAAGACGCTCGCGCTGACGAGCGAGGAGGCGGCGGGACCGCTGCACGCGTTGATCACCGCCGGGGTCGACGGCCTGATCTCCAAGCGGCGCAGCCTCGAAGAGATCATGACCGCGATAGACCGTCTGCACAGCGGCACCGGGTACTACGACCCGGTGTTGGTCCGGCACGCGGTGGCGGCCGGACCACCGAAGCCGGAAACGGGGACGCGTGCTCTGACCGGTGCTTTGACCCCGCGCGAACTGGAGGTGCTGACGCAGCTCGTGCGCGGTATGTCGACCGGCGGCATGGCGGCCGCGATGGGCATCTCGGTCACGACCGTCCGGACGCACACGCAGTCGGTGCTGAACAAGCTGGGCGTGAACTCACGGCTGCAGGCGGCGGCCTGCGCGGTCAGTTACGGGCTCGTGGAGCCGCCGACAGCGTGAGAACCGCCGAAGGTGTGAGAGCCGTCGGCGGTGGCCGAAGCGGTCGGAGGTCGCCATGACCTCGGCGAACAGTTCCTCGAATGCCATCGTCGGAGCCTACGCGCCCGGCGCCGCGCGAGCGCACGGGTTTTCGCCGGGCCGGGGCGGCCGACCCTCCCACAAACCGGCCGCCCCGGCGTGATCCGCGCCCGGCCGGCAGGAACGGGACGCGGAGTCTGGAGGGCGGCTAGGCGACCGCCAGAGTGGGCACGAAGTCGGCGCGCGGCAACGGGTCGAGGGCGGGGAAGTGGTCCTCGGGGCGCAGCAGGCCGAATCGTTCCCGCAGCGTTCCGCCGTCGTAGCCGCTCCGGAACAGGCCGCGCCGCTGCAACACGGGCACCACGCGGTTGACGAACGCCGTGAGTCCGCCCGCGGCGGCCGGCGGACGCACCACGAAGCCGTCCGCCGCACCGGCTTCGAACCACTCCTGCATCACGTCCGCGATCTGCTCGGGCCTGCCCGCCGGCACAAGGGCCGGCAGGATCAGCGGAAGATGCGGTTCCCTGCCGTAGGCCGCGGCACGCGACTTCACCTCACGGGCGAACCCGGCCGCCTTGTCGACGTCGCGATGCGGGGTGAACACCGTCTCGGCGTACCGTGCCGCGAATTCCGCCTCGTCGGCCGAGGACCCGGCCTGCTGCGCCAGCAACGGCCATCCCTGCGGAGTCCGACGGACGTTCAACGGCCCGCGGACTTTGAAGAACAACCCGATGTGCTCGATCTGCCGGACCCGTCGCGGATCCACCACACCGGCTCGCGTCACGGCGTCGTCGGCCCAGCTGTCCCACAGTTGCGTGACGACGTCCAGCAGCTCGGCCGCGCGCTCGTACCGCACCGCGTCCTCGACCGGCTCGTCCAGATGGAAGTTCGCCGCCTCGTCCAGATCGCCGCCGGTGTCGATGGTCCACCCAGCGCGGCCATGCGAGATGTGGTCCAGCGACGCCAGCGCCCGCGCCAGGAGGTAGGGCTCGTGGAACGTCGTCGACATGGTCGCGATCAGGCCGATGTCCTGCGTGGCCGACGCGACGGCCGCCAGCAGCGTCAGCGGCTCCAGGCCCCCGGCGGCGCCGGGACCGCCCCCGCCGTCCGCCGTGGGCACCGCGAGCCCGTCGTCGACGAACACCGCGTCCAGCAACCCGCGCTCGGCGGTGCGGGCGAGGTCGACGAAATGGGCGATCTCGTGGATTCCGGGGGCGTGCAGGGACGCGATGAGATGCAGCATGAGCACTCTTCTGAAATGAGATTCTTCGGACACGAAGACGAAAGGGTCCCGAATATTTCGGAGACAGAACCTAATGCTCTGAATCTAGGCGCACGCAGGACAGATGGCGCTCGCGGTCCGTCGCAGATCGACATGCCGGCGAGCCACGAGAATGGCGGCGCGTCCCATGTTCCGAGAATGGCAGCGCATCTCAGAGAGCGTCAATATCGCCGAATAGCCGTCTCAGGATCCGGACCGAAATGGCCCACTCCGCCGCGGCAAGATCAGCTCTACCCCCGCCGTCGTCGCACACCCTAGGGTCGAAGCCATGTCGTACCCGTCACCCCGTTACTTCGCCGACCAGGGCGAGATCAGCGCCACCTTCCGCACCGCCGGCACCGACCCCGAGCTGCGCATCGGCGAGCGCTCCCGGGTGAGCCTGCTGTCCACCGGCACCACCTCCGGCGGCCTCTACGGGCTCTACCGCTGGGACCTGCTTCCCACCGACCCGGAGCCGACCCCCGCCAACTCCGGCCACTACCACCGCACCTTCTCTGAAGCCTTCTTCATTCTCGACGGCAGCGTCGCCCTCTACGACGGCGACACTTGGCGCGAGGCCACCGCCGGCGACTATCTGTTCGTCCCGCCCGGCGGCGTCCACAGCTTCGCCAACACCTCCGGCGCCGCCGCGTCGATGCTGGTCCTGTTCGCCCCCGGCGCCCCGCGCGAGCCCTACTTCGAGGAACTGGCGGCGATCCGCGCCGAGGGACGCCAGCTCACACTTGAGGAATGGGACGAGCTCTACGCCCGCCACGATCAGTACCGTGCCTGATGTGACGAAATCCCAAGCTTCTGAAATACGCGTCTCAGCGCGCGTCCTCCTGGTCGACGCCCAGAACCGGCTCCTACTGTTCCAGACCAAGACCGCCCCGGACGCCCCCGAGGCCGACACCCTCTGGATCACCGTCGGCGGCGGCGTCGAACCGGGCGAGGATCTGGTCGTCGCCGCCGCCCGTGAACTCCGCGAGGAGACCGGCCTGGACGTGGCTCCCGCGACGCTCGGCGGCGTCGTCGCCACCACCGGCGGCCCGGCGGACCTCGGCTGGCTGTCCGGCGTGTTCCGCGACGACTTCTTCTTCCTCCGGATCGACGCCCACGAAGTGGACATCAGCGGCTTCGAGGACTTGGAAGCGAGCACCTACGTCGGCCACCGGTGGTGGACGCTTGACGAACTCGCCGAGACCGACGAGCGGATCGTGCCCTACGGCCTGGCGGAGCTGATGCGCGACCTCACGGCTGGCCGGATTCCCGCCGAACCGGTTCGGCTGCCCTGGCACCACTGACGGTTGCCAGCGCGGGTCCGAGGCCGGGGAGCAGGTTCTGTCGTGGCTGTCATCGCCGTGGCACTCACTTGCTCCAAGGCCCGTTGAGCTGCCCATATCTCATCAAGTAACTACCGTCACAGTGTGATCGCTCACAGCGAACGCCCCGCGGGGAACACCAGTCGGCTCACAGACATTGAGTGAGTCAGACTCAACTTACCTCTCGTAGGGAGCCACAGCAGATGAGTGAGAACATGACCGGCGCGACCAAGGCCTTCCCGGTCATCCCGCTGGACGACGCGGTCGTCCTGCCGGGCATGGTCGTGCCGCTGGATTTGTCGGACTCCGAGACCCGGGCCGCGGTCGACGCCGCCGCGAACGGGCCCACGCGCGGGGGCAAGGCGCAGGTGCTGCTCGTCCCGCGGCTGGACGGCAACTACGCCAAGTCCGGCGTGGTCGCCATCATCGAGCAGACCGGGCGGATGGCCGGCAGCGGGCGCATGGTCGCCGTGGTGCGCGGCACCCACCGCGCCACCATCGGCGTCGGCACCACCGGTCCGGGCGCGGCGCTGTGGGTCGAGGCGATCGTGCTGGAGGAGCCGCCGGTCACCTCGCGCACCCGCGAGCTGGCCAAGCAGTACAAGGAACTGGCCATCGAGATCCTGCAGCACCGTGAGGCCTTCCAGGTCGTCGACATGGTGCAGCAGATCACCGACCCCTCGCAGCTGGCCGACTCGGCCGGCTACGCCCCCTACCTGAAGGCCGTGCAGAAGGTCGAGCTGCTGGAGACGCTCAGCGTCGACGAGCGGCTGGAGAAGCTGCTGGAGTGGGGCCGGGAGCACCTGGTCGAGCTGGACGTCAACGAGTCCATCCGCAAGGACGTCGAGGACGGCATGGAGAAGCAGCAGCGTGAGTTTCTGCTGCGCCGCCAGCTGGCCGCGATCCGCAAGGAACTCGCCGAGCTCGACGGCAAGGAGGCCTCCGAGGAGGAGGACTACCGGGCCCGCGTCGAGGCCGCTGACCTTCCCGACAAGGTCCGCGAGGCGGCGCTGAAGGAAGTGGACAAGCTGGAGCGGGCCGGGGAGCAGGGCCCGGAGGCCGGCTGGATCCGCACCTGGCTGGACACCGTCCTGGAGATGCCGTGGAGCGAGCGCTCCGAGGACGCCTACGACATCGCCGGCGCCCGCGCCGTCCTGGACGCCGACCACGCCGGACTGGACGACGTCAAGGAGCGCATCGTCGAGTACCTGGCCGTGCGCAAGAAGCGGCAGGACAAGGGCCTGGAGCTGGTCGGCGGACGGCGCTCCGGCGCGGTGCTGGCCCTGGTCGGCCCGCCCGGCGTCGGCAAGACCAGCCTCGGCGAGTCCGTGGCGCGCGCCATGGGCCGGAAGTTCGTCCGCGTCGCCCTGGGCGGCGTGCGCGACGAGGCCGAGATCCGCGGCCACCGGCGCACCTACGTCGGCGCGCTGCCCGGCCGGATCGTGAGGGCGATCAAGGACGCGGGGACCATGAACCCCGTCGTGCTGCTCGACGAGATCGACAAGGTCGGCGCCGACTACCGCGGCGACCCGACCGCGGCGCTGCTCGAGGTGCTGGACCCGGCGCAGAACCACACCTTCCGGGACCACTACCTGGAGGTCGAGCTGGACCTGTCCGACGTGGTGTTCCTCGCCACGGCCAACGTCCTGGAGGCCATCCCCGGCCCGCTGCTGGACCGCATGGAACTGGTGCGGCTCGACGGCTACACCGAGGACGAGAAGGTCCTGATCGCCCGCGACCACCTGCTGCCGCGGCAGATCGACCGCGCCGGACTGTCCGCCGACGAGGTGGCGTTCGACGACGACGCGCTGCGGCTGCTGGCCCAGCAGTACACGCGGGAGGCCGGTGTGCGCGATCTGGAGCGCGCCATCTCCCGGGTGCTGCGCAAGGTCGCCGCGAAGACCGCGCTGGCCGACTCTGAAGCCGCCGCCAAAAGCCCGGCGACGGTTCTGGATCAGGACGGTGCGGAAGCATCCGACCGCGACGCGGCGGCATCGAGCCCTGAGGCCGGGGCCGGGGTGACGTCCGGCGAGGCGGCCAAGCTGGTCGTGACGGTCGAGAACCTGAAGGACTACCTCGGACGGCCGCGCCACACGCCCGAGACCGCCGACCGCCTGGCCGTGCCCGGCGTGGCGACCGGCCTCGCGGTGACCGGCGCCGGCGGCGAGGTGCTCTTCGTCGAGGCCTCGCTGGCCGACCCGGAGACCGGGAACACCGGCGTGACCCTGACCGGCCAGCTGGGCGACGTCATGAAGGAGTCGGCGCAGATCGCGCTGAGCTACCTGCGGTCGCACGGCGCCGAACTGGAGCTGCCGGTGGCGGACCTGAGCAAGCGCGCGGTGCACATCCACGTGCCGGCCGGGGCCCAGCCCAAGGACGGCCCGAGCGCCGGCGTCACGATGACCACCGCGCTGGCCTCGCTGCTCAGCGGCCGGCTGGTCCGCCAGGACGTGGCGATGACCGGTGAGGTGTCGCTGACCGGACGGGTGCTGCCGATCGGCGGCGTCAAGCAGAAGCTGCTGGCCGCGCACCAGGCCGGCGCCACGACCGTGCTGCTGCCCAAGCGGAACGGCCCCGACCTGGACGACGTCCCGGCCGAGGTGCTGGACAAGCTGGACGTGCACCTGGTCGCCGATGTGCGTGAGGTCCTGAACCTCGCGCTGGAGCCCGCGGAGCGCCCTGTCGCTGTGGCTGCCGTCTAGGCACTCCGTGTGAGGAAACCGAGGCCCTGGACCGATCCCCTCCGGTCCAGGGCCTCGGCGTTTCCGGGTGTCAGACCGCTTCGGCGAACAGGTCGCCGCGCGCCGAGGCCGCGGTGACGGAGACGTCGTAGACGTAGCCGAACCACTTGCCGCGGGTGACGGAGACGGTCGCGCCCTCGCTGAGGCTTCCGAACGCGTCACGCGCGACCGGCCAGGCGTGGATCTTGGCCACACCGCCGGGGTCCACCGCGAGATGGCGGTCGTCGGAACGGTCGCGGATCCGGACGAGCTCGCCGACGATCTGCTCGCGCAGCGCCAGGTCGGCCAGGGCGCCGAAGAGCAGCACCACGTTCCAGGCGGTCACCAGGGACAGGAGCGTGCTCACGGCGATGACGCCGTAGCTCACGTAAGTGTGGGAGACCTCGTAGTCCGTGAGCTTCAGCCCGTGGCTCACGTACCACAGCAGGGCGCCCGGGGCGAGGATGTAGAACGCGATGCCCACGACCTTGCCCTTCGAGACCCGGCCGCCCACGTTGTACAGCGACACGCTCACGATGACGCAGGCGACGGCGATCCCGAGAGCGGTGAACGCCTTCACATCGGTGCCGTGCCCCAGCGGCAGCCGCACCATCCAGTGCTTGTGCACGGCGATCCACACCAGCCCCGGAGCCAGGACCAGGCACGCGGCGATGCGGCGCACCGCGATGCGGACGCTCTGCTTCGGATGCCGGACGCGGCGCTCGGTCGCCGCGAGGTAGCCGAGGCGCACCTCGTGCCACACCCCGCCGTACGTCGACCAGGCACGGCGCTCGTCACGGGCCCCGAGCGGCAGCGCTCCGATTGTCTTGCGCGCGATCCCGAAACCGGCGGCGAACGCGAGGTACCGGTCCCAGATCGCGACCGCGGCCGGCGGCAACCGCCGGAACTGCTCGTCGGCGGCCAGCCAGTCCCGCACCCCGAGCCACTCGGCGCAGACCTCCTGCCCCGCCTTGGTCTCCCGCTCCCCGGTGAGCGTGCCGAGGACGATCAGCGCACCGGCCATGACGACCGCGAACGCGCCGCCGTCGCCGTCCCCGTTCGCCCGGCTCCTGGTCGCGGCGGCCGCGGCGAGGACCGCCGGAACCAGCGCGGCCACGGCCAGCAGGGCCTTGATGCCGAAGCCGTACCGCGCACGCGACAGCCCCCGGGCCCGGGCGTCCGCGACGACCTCACGGTCGAAGGCCTTGTGCCACTTCGCATCCTGGTCCTTGGTGCCCTGCGCCAGTGCGCGAGCCGGGACGACGCCGTCTCTGGCGAGAACGCTCACGCGGTGGAGGACGCGCTTCTCGAAGGGGAGGAGCGGACCGGGGTTGCCGCGGGCGGGGACGTGGACGGGGCGGCCGGCGACGGTGGGGGTGGCTTCGCTCGCCGAACCACCGGTCGCCGAGCCGGGTCCATGCCCGGTCACCGCGAACGGAGCCGCCAAGCCTTCGCTTGCTGCTACGCCGTACATGCGCGCGGCCGCCGGGATGGTCGAGCCGAGGCCGCTGTTCGGAGCCGAGCCGGTCGAGCCGGGACTGCTGCCTTGGCCGAAGCCGCTGCCCGGAACCGAGCTGCTCTGGCCGAAGCCGCCCGTCGGGCCGAGGCTGCTGCCCGGTGCCGCGCCGGCCTGGCCGAGGCTGCTGCCCGGTGCCGAGCCGTACTGGCCGAAGCCGCTGCCTGGAGCCGAGCCGTACTGGCCGAAGCTGCTGACTGGAGCCGAGCCGTACTGGCCGAACCCGCCCCCGCCCCCGGCCTCACCCTTCACCCGCACGATCGTGTCCCGCGGATCCGGCCCCACCTGCTCGAACCCGAGCAGCCCGCGGCCGGCCAGATCCACCAGCGTCGCCTGCACCGCGCTGCCGCCGACCTCCCAGCCGCCGGTCAGGAACTCGGCGACGGCCGGCGGCTCGGGGCGCAGGTCCATGGTCTTCGGGCCGGGGCGGGGCATGCGGGGGCGGGTCGCCGTCCTCGCCGCCAGGACCGCCAGCAGCCACAGGGCCACCGCCGCCAGGGCGGCGAGGGTCAGCGGGACGTTCAGGTCGCTGAAGTGCCACGCCGGGCCGGTGGTGTGACCGTGGTGCGGCGTGCGGGCCGCGTGCATGTCAGAACTGCACGCGGACGGGCGCGGTCTCGGCGCCGGCCGCGCGGAAGAACTCGCGGCTGCGGAAGCCGAGCATGGCGGCGAAGAGCACGGTCGGGAAGGTGCTGACCGCGTTGTTCAGGCCCAGCACCGCGTCGTTGTAGTACTGGCGGGCGTACGCCGCGCGGTCCTCGGTGGTCGCCAGCTCCTGCTGCAGCGCCAGGAAGTTCTGGTTCGCCTTCAGATCCGGGTACGCCTCGGCCACCGCGAACAGCGTCCGCAGCGTCCCGGTCAGCACGCCGTCGGCCTCGGCCGCCTCCTGCGGCCCCCCGGCGCCCACCGCCCGGGCCCGTGCCTGCGACACCGCCTCGAAGATCCCGCGCTCGTGGGAGGCGTACCCCTTCACCGTCTCCACCAGGTTCGGGATCAGGTCGTAACGCCGCTTGAGCTGCACGTCGATCTGCCCCCAGGCGTTGTCCACCTGGTTGCGGCGCTTCACCAGGCGGTTGTACAGGCTGACCAGATAGAACAAGAACAGCACGACGGCGGCGCCTACCGCGATGAGCCCGATCATCATCTTCGTGTCCCGATCCCCTGGCGCGGTGATCCGCGCGTTCGGTACCGATTGTGGGCTGGCCTGACCTGCGTCGACATGCGGGTTTTCCCTAGTGGGTCACGCACGGTGAACGCGTCGGCCGAGACCCCTCCCGGCCGACGCGCCCACCGTCTCGTCGCTAGCTCAGCGCCCACCGCTGCGTCGCCGCACCGGTGTCCGCTTCCTGGGTCACCGACGCCCCGTCCGCCGTAGAGGCCGCCGTCATCAGCAGCCCCGTGTGGTTGTTCTTCAACGTCCACAGCCCCGACGGCAGCTGCGTCGCCGTCCACCGCTGGTTCGACGCCCCCGAACAGTCCCACTGGATCACCGCGGTCCCCGGCGCCGTGAACCCGCCGTTGTCGTCCGCACACAGCCCCGAGTCGCCGTTCGTCAGCGTGTAGCTGCCGTCCGTCTGCCGCGCGAACGTCCACTTCTGGTTCGCGGCCCCCGAAGCGGCCCCGGTCACCAACTGGTCGCCGCCGTCCTTGGAGCCGTTCGGCGTCTGCAAGGCCATCCCGGACACCGCCAGCGTGTGCACGCCCGACAGGTCCACCGGCTTCGGACTCACCGCGAACGCGAACGTGGCGCTCGCCGAAGCGTGCCCGGACGAGGCCGTCACCGTCACCGTCGACGTCCCCGGCGCCGTCGGCGTCCCGGAGATCACCCCGGACGCGGCGTCGATCGACACCCCCGCCGGCAGCCCGGACGCCGAGTAGCCCAGCGTCCGGCCCTTGGAGTCGGTCCCGGAGACGTCCACGCTCACCGGCGTGCCGACCACGCCGCTCTGGTTCCCCGGCGTCACCACGTGCACGACTTCGGGCCCCTGCGTCGGGTGCGCCGGCGTGAACGTCAGCGTCTGCTCCGACGGCTGCCGTCCGGCGCCGACCGCGCTGCCCGAGGCGTCGGTCCACGACCGCACCGGCGTGGTCTCCGCCGACCGCGCGGCGTCACCCACCATCCCGAGGGCCAGGCCGCTGTACCGGTTCACCAGCCGGAACGAGCCCGGCGCCACGGTGTTCGGCACCGCGAACCACTCCTGGCCCACGGTCGGGCCGTCGGCGCCGACCGGCGTCGCCGCGACAGCCGTTCCCCAAGCGCGAGAAGCGGCCCGCGACGAGTCCACGCCGAGCGCGTCACCGGTGTCGGCGTTGACCACCGTGTACGAACCGTCGCCGGTCGGCGCGATCGTCCACGCCGCCTGCGCCCAGCCGTAGTACGCGTCCAGGGAGGTGACCGCCGAACTGCCCGCAGTCTGCGCCAGCACGCGGCCGTTGCCACTGCCGACGACGTAGTTCCGGCCCGGGTCCACCACCGGGGCGGCGGGAGCGGAGCTGCCGATCGTCACGTCCGCGTACTCGCCGTCGGACGTCGCACAGGCGATCGAGCAGTACGAGCGGAACGTCTTGCCGACGATCGTCGGACTCCACTTGTTCGCGTTGTCGGCGAACCAGCGATACCAGGACCCGGAGACGTAGCTCCCGGAGTCGCCGATCAGCCGCCACTTCTGCGTCGCCAGGTCGTCGGTCGCGTAGAACTGCTGCGGCTCCTTGCCGGTCTGGCCGACGGTCTCCGGCTCACCGATGTAGAGGCCGAGGTAGGCGTCGTAGGTGATGTTCATGATGAACAGCGGCGACTTGCCCGGCAGAGTTCCGGCCGCCATCTGCTGGTCGGCGGTGCCGGTGTTGGCCGGGTTGTAGTCCTTGGCCGGTGCCGTGTACCCGGCCGGGTCGGCGGCGTCCACCGGCTCCATGTTGCTCTCCAGCCCGCCGATGCCGGGCTGGGTCCACGTGCCGTTGTACCACTTCTGCCAGGTCCCGGCCGCCATCTTGCCGGCGATCGGGGCGCGCGCGACGTGCGCCAGGCCGCCGGTCAGCTTGCCGTGCGTACCCGGCTTGTTCACGACGCGGGAGCCGTAGTAGACGTAGAAGTACCCTGACGCGTAGTCGACGAACAGCCGCTGGTCACCGTCACCGTAGTTGTACGTCTGGTTCGGGAACGCCTTCGTGTCACCGCGCGTGGTGCTGTAGGGCGAGGTGATGGCGTGGCCGAGGATCGACCACGTCTTGCCCTTGTCATGGGAGACGGCGTAGTCGATGGCGTCGTAGTGCAGGCCGTCGCCGAACGGCTGCGGGGTGAACTCGTTGTGCACCAGGCCGTACCAGTCGCCGGTGTCCGGGTCCACCCACGTGCCCGACAGGTCGCAGAAGTTGCGCTGCGAGTAGTAGCCGGTGCCGTTGTTGACGTACGTCGACTCCAGCCCGGTCGGGCTGTTGTTGCACCGGGACGTGGTGTCGTTGTTCTTGTCCTGCGGATCGGCCGGGTTCACCGCGTTGTTCAAGACGGTGTCCGGAACCGCGTCGTCGAAGTTCGTGCCCTTGTAGAACTCCCAGGCGCGCGGATCGGTCTTGGCGTACAGCGAGTACGACTCCTGGAAGTGGAAGGAGCCGTCGCTGTCGACGTATGCCGACGCCGGGGTGTCGTCGGGATAGTCGAAGGCGTTCACCGCGCCGATCGAGATCTGATACGTGGGGTGGGAGGCGGCTGCGGACGTCGCCGACGCCGGCCCGGACGGCAGGAGCGCCCCGGTCACGGCGGCCGCCGCCGCGACGCTCGCAGCGAGGGTTTTGCGGGGGTGTAGCACAGGTACTCCGTTCCACTCTGAACGTTCACACGGTGGTACCCGTTGGTTATCTCTCAAGACCGAGCAGCGAGTCGAGCATTCTCAAACAGAATCCAAGGCGTCGGCGAGAAAAGTGCAGGCGTCTTCACAGCGACCAGCCCGGGTCGAAGGCGGGGTGTTCGGCATGGGGCGCGGCCAGGTCGAGCAGATCGGGGCAGGGCCAGCGGCGACCGTCGTGCCGGCAGGTGTCGTCCGTGTCGGGGACGTGGCGGTTCAGGGCTCGCTGTCTGGCCGCGACTTCGCGCAGAACCCGCTCCGGATCGTGGCGCGTGACGTGGCGCGCGACCGTCGGATGAAAGCCGTCCAGGTCGTACTGGCAGAAGTCCACCGTGCCCCCGTCGGCGATCCAGCGCCCGCAGCCGTCTCCGTCACATCGGCGGGCGATGTCGGCGTCCTCGTCGAGTCGCGCTTGGACGAAGGCGATGATGTCCTGGTTCATGGGAACACCCTGCCATCCGGTGCCCCCCCTCGCATGACGGTGCGGGCACCGGCATACCTGCCGGTGCCCGCGCAACGCTCTAGCTGATCGTCCACTGCTGAAGCGCCGAACCCGTGTCCGTCTGCTGCGTCACCAACGCGCCGTTCGCCGTCGACGCCGTCGTCATCAGCAGGCCGCTGTGGACGTTGGTCAGCGTGTAGGTGCCGTTCGCCAGCTTCGCCGCGGTCCAGTGCTGGTTGGAATTGCCGGTGCAGGTCCACTGGATCACGGCGGTGCCCGCTGTCGTGGCGCCGCCGTTGTCGTCGACGCAGAGCTGGGACTCCTGGTTCACGATCTGGTAGGAGCCGTCCGCCTGCTGGGTGAACGTCCACGACTGGTTCGCGCCGCCGTTCGGCGACCACGTGATCAGCTGCGTGCCGGCGGTGGTGGAGTGGTTCGGGTCGTCCAGCGCCTTGCCGGAGGCGACCACCGTGTGCGTGCCGTTCAGGCTGGGTGTCGAGGCGGAGACGGTCCATGCGAACGTCGCCGTCCCGCTGGCCGTGCCCGACGACGCGGTCACGGTCACCGTCGAGGTCCCGGTGGCCGTCGGAGTGCCGGTCACGCGGCCGGAGCCGCTGATCGACAGCCCGGCCGGGAGCCCGGTCGCCGAGAAGGTCAGGGCCTTGTTCTGGCTGTCGGAGGCCGAGATCTGGAGCGAAACCGCCGTGTTCACGACGGTCGTCTGGGCGCCCGGGTCGGCGACGGTCACCGTCTCGGCACCCGAGGTCGACGCCGGCGTGAACGTCAGCGTCTGCTCCGCCCCGGTGCGGCCGCCGCCGACGCCGGTGCCGCTGGTGTCGGTCCAGGCCCGGACCGGCGTGGTCTCGGCGGTGCGGGCCGCGTTCGACGACAGCGCCAGCACCAGGCCGCTGTACCGGTTGACGAGCTTGAACGCGCCGGACTGGCCGGTGACCGGGACGGCGAACCACTGCTGGCCGACGGTGCCGGTGGAGCCGGACAGCGCGGTCACGGTCGGCTTGGTGCCCCAGGCGCGGTTCGCGGCCGAGGTGCCGACGCCGAGCGCCTGTCCGGTGCCGGCGTTGATGACGCGGTACGAGCCGTCGCCGTTGCCGGTGAACTGCCAGGCCTCCAGCGATGAGCCGGTGGCCGCCGCGTCGGAGGTGGTCGCCGAGCTGCCGGACACCTGGGCCAGGACCCTGCCGTCGCCGGTGCCGATGGTGTAGGTCTTGGTGCTGTCGACCGGAGGCGCGGCGGGGGAGGCCGAGTCGATGGTCTCGTTGGCGTAGGTGCCGCCCTGGTTGTTCGCGCAGGAGATCGAGCAGTAGGAGCGGAACGTCTTGCCGACGATCATCGGGTTGGTCTTGTTGGCGCCGTCGAGGAACCATCGGTACCAGGACCCTGAGACGTAGCTGCCGGAGTCGCCGATGAAGTACCACTTCTGCGTCGACAGGTCGTCGGTGACGTAGTACTGCTGTGGTTCGCTGCCGGTCTGGCCGACGGTCTCCGGCTCACCGATGTAGAGGCCGAGGTAGGCGTCGTAGGTGATGTTCATGATGAACAGCGGCGACTTCGAGGGCAGCTTGCCCGCGGCGACCTGCTGGTCCACGGTGCCGGTGTTGGCCGGGTTGTAGTCGTTGGCCGGGAGCGTGTAGCCGGTCGGGTTCGTGGAGTCGGTCGGCTCCATGTTGCTCTCCAGCCCGCCGATGCCAGGCTGGGTCCACGTGCCGTTGTACCACTTCTGCCAGGTCCCGGCCGCCATCTTGCCGGACAGCGGAGCCCGGGCCACGTGTGCGAGACCGCCGGTGCTGCCGCCGACGCCGCCCTTGGGCACGACGCGGGAGCCGTAGTAGACGTAGAAATACCCTGACGCGTAGTCCACGAACAGGCGCTGGTCGCCGTCGCCGTAGTAGTAGGTCTGGTTCGGGAACGCCGTGGTGTCGTTGCGCGTGGTGCTGTACGGCGAGGTGATGGCGTGGCCCTGGATGCTCCACGTCTTGCCCTGGTCGTGGGACACGGCGTAGTCGATGGAGTCGTAGTGCAGGCCGTCGCCGAACGGCTGCGGCGTGAACTCGTTGTGCACCAGGCCGTACCAGTCGCCGGTGTCCGGGTCGACCCAGGTGCCCAGCAGGTCGCAGAAGTTCTTCTGCGAGTAGCCCGAGCCGGCCCCGGCCGAGGTGGCGGACAGGCCGGTCGGGCTGTTGTTGCACCGCCACGTGGTGTCGTCGTTCTTGTCCGAGGAGTTGTTCGGGTTGACGTAGTTGCTGATCGTGGCGTTGCGGGTCGCGCTGTCGAAGTCGGTGCCGGAGTAGAAGTCCCAGTAGCGCGGGTCGCTGGTGCCGTAGAGCGAGGCCGACTGCTGGAAGTAGAACGAGCCGTCCTTGTCGATGTACGGCGAGGCCGGCGTGTCCGTCGGATAGGCGAAGGAGCCCGACGAGCCGATCGTGATCGTGTAACCGGACGTCGGCGGGGTCGCCGAGGCCCCGGCCGGGGCCAGGGCCAACGCGGCGACGCCGGTCAACACGCCGGCGGTGGCGGCAGCCGCCAGGGATTTGCGGAGTCTCACGGGTGCTCCCTTCAGAGGTGTGGGGGAGGTGCCCAGGATTTATCTCTCAGAAGTGGTCACCAGTCGAGCTTTTCCAAGCAGAATCCAAGGCCGCCGGGAGAAAAACACAGTGGCCCATGACGAAGTCCCAGTCGGACGACGCCGTGGCGGAAGGCTGGGGGAACGGGTCGGCGTCGGGCAGGTCGCAGCGCATGATGCCTCCTGAGCGAGGGGTGGGGATGCGGCTCAGGAGAACACCCGGTGCGCGCGGCGGCGCATCGTTTCAGGCACCGCTGAAACGTCGGCGGGCGGCCGTGGTGACACGGCCGCCCACCTCAAAGCCGGTGCCCGGGACCGGGACTAGCTGATCGTCCAGTGCTGAAGTGCGCTGTTCGTATCAGCCTGCTGTGTCACCAGCGCGCCGTTCGCGGTCGACGCGGTGGTCAGCAGCAGGCCGCTGTTCACGGACGCGATCGTGTAGCCGCCGCCGGCCAGCGGCGTCACCTTCCAGTGCTGGTTCGCGTTGCCGGTGCAGGTCCACTGGATCACCGCCGCGCCGGCGGCGGTCGAGCCGCCGTTGACGTCCGCGCACAGGCCCGACACGCCGTTGACCAGCTGGTACGAGCCGTCGGGCTGCTCGGTGAAGGTCCACTGCTGGTTGCTGCCGCCGTGCAGCGCCCAGGTGATGAGCTGGGTGCCGGTGGCGGTCGAGCTGGCGGGGTCGTCGAGGGCCTGGCCGCCGGTGGTGACGGTGTGGACGCCGTTCAGCGACGGGGCCGAGTCGTGGAAGACCTCGAACTCCCACAGCGAGTACCCGTACTGGGAGCCGCGGGCCGTGCCGTTCATCCGGATGTAGCGGCCGGAGGCGTTCGGGAACGTCAGCGTCTCCGTACCGCCGGTGCCGTTGGTCCGGGTGTAGACCGTGGTCCAGGTGGTGCCGTCGTTGGAGACCTGGATCTGGTAGTTCTTCCCGTACGCGGCCTCCCAGGCCAGCACCACGCGGTTCACGGTCTGCGTCGAGCCGAGGTCGACCTGGAGCCAGGTGGGGTCGACGTACTGGCTGGACCAGCGCGTCGTGGTGTCACCGTCGGTGGCGTTCACCGCCGGGAAGGCCGATGTCTCCACGCTGGAGGCCGTCGTCGGCTTGCCCTGGGCGAGGTCGCCGGCGATGACCGGAGTCGGGTAGAGCGGGTTGCGGCCGATGGCGTCCATGATCGGGACGAACGCGGCGTAGGTGGAGACCAGCTTGGGCGTGTTCCACGTCATCTGTGCCAGGTCCCGCAACGGGTACTTGATCCCGGCGGCGGTCTGGTCCTCGGTCTCGGCGCCGGGGTTGTCGCACCAGACGTGGATCAGGGAGCCGAGATTCTTGGTGCCGTCAGTGAGGGTGTTGGAACCCTGGAACAGGTCGGGGTTCCAGGACTCGTACATCCATGTCGTGTCCGGCTTGGCGCCGCCGTAGACGTAGTACGTCGGCGTCCAGGACTCGTTCGCGACCGTGTGCCCGGCGTTGACGAGCTGCTGCGGCGTGAGGCCGTAGTTGTACCAGTACTCGACGATGATGTCGGCGTTGACGGCGATCGTGCCGTCGCCGGACTTGATGCCGTCGTTCCACATCCGCATCGTCTTGCCGCCGGCCCGGACGATGCCGTCGGCCCAGTTCACGAAACCGTAGTAGGTGTCCTTCGCCGTGGCGTTGGCCCCGTAATTCTGCTGCGCGTAGGTGAGCAGCTGCGGGTAGGCGCTGTAGTTCGTGACGTATTCGTCGGCGCCCAGGTGCCAGTACGAGCTGCTGGTGAACAAGGGCTCGTACTCGGCGATCAGGTCGCTGATCAGGCTGCGGGCGCCGGGGATCGTCAGGTCGATGAAACTGCTGCTGGCCGCGCCGGTGTTGTCCTTCAGCCGGTAGTCGTGGCCCGCGTTCAGCTCGGCGGTGAGCACCGCGTCCAGGTGCCCCGGCATGTCGATCTCGGGGACGACGGTGACGTGGTACTGGTTGCCCAGGGCGATGATGTTCGCGATGTCCTGCTTGGAGTAGTGCTGCGCCGAGGTGATCTCGGGGTGCGTGCTGCTCTCCAGCCGGAAGCCGTACGTGTCCGACAGGTGCAGGTGCAGGTAGTTCAGCTTCAGGTAGGACATGTCGCGGATCTGGTTCTCGACGAACGGCACGTCGAAGAACCGCCGGCCGGTGTCGAGCATCAGTCCGCGCTCGGACTTGGTGGGGGAGTCGGTCGCGGTGCCGGCCGGGATCGACGGGTTCTGGTGCAGCAGCTGCAGCACGCTGCGGGTGCCCCAGAACTCGCCGGTGGTGGTGCTGCCCTGGATCGAGATGCCGGCGCCGACGGTCATCGTGTAGCCCTCGGACGGCTGGGACCCGCCGAGGGTGAGCGCGATGTCGCCGGGGCCGGCCGTGCCCTGCACGACCGCGACCGTGCGCCCCTCGAGGGCGGTCAGGTCGGCGGCGAAGGTGTTCGCGTCGCCTTGCAGCTGCGACGCGTACGCGGGGTCGATGACGACGCGGCTGGCGGTGCTCCAGGTGAAGGAGCCGGACCCGGCGGACCAGGTGCGCAGCGCGGGGATCGTCTGCGGGGGGCCGGAGGCGGCGTGCGCGGTTGGAGCCGTGGCGCCGAGCGCGACGGGGACGGCGGCGGCGACGAGGGCCGCCGCCGGGAGGATTCTGAGGGATCGCATGGACCTGCCCGGTTCACTAGGGAGTGCTGGGGAGCGGTGCATGGTTTTGTGCGAACGTTGCGTGGTCTAGACCGCTGGGGCGCGCTAGTGCGCAGTATTGAACAGGGATCAGTCGTTGGCAAGGCTCTGGACGAACTCCGCGAGGAATACGGCGACCGGGCCCGGGTCGGTGAGGAGCGCGAGGTGGTGCGCCTGGAGGCGGCTGGTGAGCCAGCCCAGTGACCAGTGACGCGGCCTGGTCGGCCTGCGCGGCCGACCAGGACGATCTCATCGGCGTCCCCGGCTCCGGCGCCGACGGCCGCGTCGACCTTCGCGAGGACCGCCTCGGCGAACCGCGGGGCGTAGGGCCCGGGCCCGCCGGACAGGCCGAGCAGACTGGGGGTACGGGCCGTCAGGCCGCCCGCGTTCAGCGCTTCGGCGACCGGACGCCAGGACGACGGGCCGACCAGGGGGCTGTGCACCAAGATCAGAAGGGGTGCGTGAGACATGGGGTGATTGTGTCCAGGTGCTCCCGTTCCAAGCTTCGCGCCCTTGTCAGACCGGCCGCGTAATCTCTAAACCATGCGCCCCTTGTCCGAACTCAACCGCACCGTCGCCCCGATCGAGGTCGTCAGCGACTACCAGCCCGCCGGCGACCAGCCCGCGGCCATCGCCGAGCTGGCCCGCCGGATCGAGGCCGGGGAGCAGGACGTGGTGCTGCTGGGCGCCACCGGTACCGGCAAGTCCGCCACCACCGCGTGGCTGATCGAGAAGCTCCAGCGCCCGACCCTGGTCATGGCGCCGAACAAGACGCTGGCCGCGCAGCTGGCCAACGAGTTCCGCGAACTGCTGCCGAACAACGCCGTCGAGTACTTCGTCTCGTACTACGACTACTACCAGCCCGAGGCCTACGTCCCGCAGACCGACACCTACATCGAGAAGGACTCCTCGATCAACGAGGAGGTGGAGCGGCTGCGGCACTCCACCACCAACTCGCTGCTGACCCGGCGCGACGTGGTCGTGGTGTCGACCGTCTCCTGCATCTACGGTCTGGGCACGCCGGAGGAGTACCTGAAGAGCTCGGTGCGCCTGCAGGTCGGGGAGGAGCACGACCGCGACAAGCTGCTGCGCCGCTTCGTCGACATGCAGTACGCGCGCAACGACGTGGCCTTCACCCGCGGCACGTTCCGGGTGCGCGGCGACACGGTCGAGATCTTCCCGGTCTACGAGGAGCACCCGGTCCGGATCGAGATGTTCGGCGACGAGATCGAGCGGCTGATGACGCTGCACCCGGTCACCGGGGAGATCCTGACCGTCGACGAGGAGCTGCGGGTCTTCCCGGCCACGCACTACGTCGCCGGCTCGGACCGGATGGAGCGCGCCCTGGTCGGCATCGAGGCCGAGCTCGCCGACCGGCTGGCCGAGCTGGAGAAGCAGGGCAAGCTGCTGGAGGCGCAGCGCCTGCGCATGCGCACCACCTACGACCTGGAGATGATGCGGCAGGTCGGCTTCACCTCCGGCATCGAGAACTACTCGCGGCACATCGACGGCCGCGAGGCCGGCTCGCCGCCGTCCACCCTGCTGGACTTCTTCCCCGAGGACTTCCTGCTGGTCATCGACGAGTCGCACGTCACGGTGCCGCAGATCGGCGCCATGCACGAGGGCGACGCCTCCCGCAAGCGCACCCTGGTCGAGCACGGCTTCCGGCTGCCGTCGGCGATCGACAACCGTCCGCTGCGCTGGGAGGAGTTCGAGGAGCGGATCGGGCAGACGGTGTACCTGTCGGCCACGCCGGGTCCGTACGAGCTGGCCAAGCAGGACGCCGAGCCGTCGAAGACCCCGGTGGAGCAGATCATCCGGCCCACCGGCCTGGTGGACCCGCAGGTGGTGCTCAAGCCGACCCAGGGCCAGATCGACGACCTGGTGGCCGAGGTCCAGGCCCGCGCCGCCCGCGGCGAGCGCTCGCTGGTCACCACCCTGACCAAGAAGATGGCCGAGGACCTGACCGACTACCTGCTGGAGCGCGGCGTCCGCACCCGCTACCTGCACTCCGAGGTGGACACCCTGCGCCGCGTGGAGCTGCTGCGCGAGCTGCGGCTGGGCGAGTACGACGTGCTGGTCGGCATCAACCTGCTGCGCGAGGGCCTGGACCTGCCCGAGGTGTCCCTGGTGGCGATCCTCGACGCGGACAAGGAGGGCTTCCTGCGCAGCGGCCGTTCCCTGATCCAGACCATCGGCCGCGCCGCCCGTAACGTGAGCGGCGAGGTCCACATGTACGCCGACACGGTGACGCCGTCCATGCGGCTGGCCATCGACGAGACCAACCGGCGCCGCGCGAAGCAGACCGCGTACAACGAGGCCCACGGCATCGATCCGCAGCCGCTCCGCAAGCGCATCGCGGACATCACCGACCTGCTGGCCCGCGAGGACGCCGACACCGCCGAGCTGCTGGGCGGCTCGGGCCGGCAGCAGTCGCGCGGCAAGGCGCCGGTGCCCGGCGTCGCGTCGAAGGGGTCGGTGCGGACCCTGGACGTGGCCGGCAAGCCGGCCGAGGAGCTGATGGGCCTGATCGAGGATCTGTCGCAGCAGATGCACGCCGCAGCGGCGGAGCTGCAGTTCGAGCTGGCGGCGCGCTTCCGGGACGAGATCGGGGACCTGAAGAAGGAACTGCGGGCGATGCAGGCGGCCATGTAGGGCTGACGTCTGGCGGGGCTGCCAGGCGCTGCCGGGCGGCGTTCCCGGCTTCTTTCAGCCGCGGGGCGAACCGTTCGACCGTGGGGACCGTGTCCATCTGTGCAGGGCGGTCCGCAGCCGATGCGCCGGCTGCGGACCGCCCTCTCGCAGGAAGGACTCCTTGCTCAGCGGTCCGTGGGAGAGCCGGGCGCGTGTCGGTGCCGTTCCTGCCCGATTCGGCCGGTTGACCGGCGCTAGGGTGGGCATGAGGGACCGGGAGTTCCGTGATGACCAGGTACGATCCCCACCGGATCCGCAGCGGCGACGAGCCGATGCACGCTCGCAGCCCGCTGCGCATGCGCCTGACGATGGCGCTCATCGGGCTGGCGAGCGCCATCGGCGGCATCGTCTTCTTCCTCACCCAGCACGCCACCGGCTTCGTCATCGCGTGCGCGGTCATCGGCGCCCTGGCCCTCATCGACGTGGTCATCGTGGCTCGCCACATCCGCCAGGGGCCGCACTGGCAGCCGGGCCGCGACATCCCGCCGTACCGCCCGGTGGAGGAGCCGGAGGACTGGCAGACGTCCAGGGCGCCGCTGTCGCGGCGCACCCGCGAGCAGGTGTACCTGGCGATGATGGGGACGTGTCTGGTGCTGGTCATCCTGGCGTGGACGGTCGTGCGCCTGTTCTCGCCGGGGCTGGCGGTGGGGATGAGCGTGGTGGCGGCGTTCATTCCGCCCTTCGCGGTGATGGTGGCCAACTCGCGGGGCCGGAACTGGTGAGGCGGTTCCCGGGACGTGCCCCCGTCCTCGCCGACTCTGGCGGCCACGCGCCCGCTTCCGTACTCTGACCCGTACTGTAACGTGTTCTAGTTCCATTCTCACGGCGAGGAGAGCCTCCATGACCGCGGACCTCAAGCTCGGCCTCCAGCTCGGCTACTGGGCCTCCCAGCCGCCGGAGTACGACTGGGTCGGGCTGGTGCGCGAGGCCGAGGACCTCGGCTTCGACTCGGTGTGGACGGCCGAGTCCTGGGGCTCGGACGTGTTCACGCCCCTGGCCTACCTGGCGGCCGGCACCAGCCGCATCCGCCTGGGCACCGGCATCGCGCAGATGGCGGCCCGCACCCCCACCGCCACCGCCATGCACGCCATCACCCTGGACCACCTGTCCGGCGGCCGCGTGATCCTGGGCCTGGGCCTGAGCGGGCCCCAGGTCGTCGAGGGCTGGTACGGCCGCCCGTACCCGAAGCCCCTGGCCCGTACCCGCGAGTACGTCGAGGTGATCCGCAAGGTCCTGCGCCGCGAGACGGTGACCAACGACGGCGAGTACTACCCGCTGCCCTACCGGGGCCCGGACTCCCTCGGCCTGGGCAAGCCCCTGCGCACCAACCTCCGGCCCCTGCGCAAGGACCTCCCGATCTTCCTCGGCGCCGAAGGCCCGAAGAACGTCACCCTCACCGCCGAGATCGCCGACGGCTGGCTGCCCCTGTACTACGTCCCGGAGCGCCCCGAGGTCTACGCCGACCAGATCGCCGGAGCCAAAGACGGCTTCGAGATCACGGCCATGGTGCACCTGGCGGTCACCGGCGCGAAGCAAGAGGACATCGAACAGGCCCTGTGGCCGATCAAGGGCGCACTGGGCTTCTACGTCGGCGGCATGGGAGCGAAGGGCGCCAACTTCCACAAGAACCTGATGGTGCGAATGGGCTACGAGGAAGAAGCCGACCGCATCCAGGAGCTCTTCCTGGCCGGGAAGCGCGAAGAAGCGGTGATGGCGGTCCCGAGCAAGTTCGCCGACGAGATCTCACTGGTGGGACCGCCGGAGCGGATCAAGGAGCGCCTGGCGTCGTGGCGGGAGTCTCCGGTGACGACGCTGTTGGTGACGGCGCGGGAGCCGGAGACGCTGCGGACGCTGGCTGATCTGGTTCTGTGAGTGTGTGGCGTCCGGCGAGGAGCTGACGCAGCGATTCTTGCAGGTGCTGCCACATCAGCCGGGCAGGCACGTCGTCGTCTTCAATCGAGACTATCGAGGTCTCGCGATGGATTGCCTCGTAGAGTTCCTTCGGCACTACGTCCGCGATGACCCCTGCGTACAGTGTGCCGAGCGACATCGCCAAGAACGAGTATAAATCGCTGGTGGGCGCGCCATGGCCGGCGATCGCTTCCATGACCTTCAACAGGTCACCCATGGCCTTGTCGGCGTCCCGAGGGTCCGCCAACGCGGCGATCGCGCCCAGCAGCGCGTGCGATGCGGTCATCGGCGGTCGATCGGGCAACTTGACGATCATGTGCGCGATCTCCGGCATCGCGGCCGCGATCGGCTCAAGGCCGTGGAGAAGGACGTCGCCGGCTTTGGCCGCCGTGAAGTTGTCCTTGAGGCGCATCCAGTCGACGGCGTAGCCGGGGCGCACAACGTCGTCTCCGGTGAGGTTGTACGTCCAGTCGAGGAGCGGTGGGGAAGCAACCGCCCTGATACTGACCGAGATTCTGAGATCACGATCGGGGTTCTCGCCCGTCCGTTCGATGTGCAGGTTGCCGATCAGGCCGTTGCGGCCCTCACTGGTGAGCTGTCCGCGCCACAGCAGCGCGGTGTCCCGCCAGCCGGCAGCCGCGAACGCCGAGCCGCCGAACAGCTCGCCGGCCATGATCCCGTCCGCGGAGATCGCCGCCAGCAGCATCAGGTTCGCACTCCAGTTGGCGTGCCGCTGGACGGCGGTGATCGGCACCGGCCGGTACGTGGAGTACCGCGTGTCGGACCGTTGGTCCAACGACGTGGCGAACAACTCCAGCAGCAGGTCGGTCAGCCGCCGGTCCCGGGCGACGAGGCTGGACAGGAACGTGATGACCGGGGTCCGCGCCGCCAGGCACTCGAACGAGAGCAGTGCGTGGAGCCATCCGTCGTCCGGGGCGGCCGGCAGCAGCGTCGACGCCCTGCCGCGGGCCTCGGCGAGCTCGGCGGTCAGCCTCGCGACGAAGCGCGCGATCAGGAATTCGCCGAACGTCGCGTGCAGGAATTCATACGTCTGCGAGACCGTGCCGTCCCGCATGGCCTGGGTGTCGTGGATGAAGAAGAACCGGCCGACCGCCAGTTGACCGGCGGTCAGGTGCCTCTGCATCCGGCGCTCTTCGGCGGCGGGGGCGGCCATCCGCAAGCCGGTCAGATCGGCGGTGACGTCCTCGTCGGTGGCCCACTGCGCCCGGCGGTTGAACATCGCGAAGGCCACCACCGACAGGCGGGCGAGCTCCTGCTCGACAGCCGCGTCGTCGACGGGGTCGGTCTGATGCTTCTCGACCTCCCGCCGCGCGAAATCCGTGAGCAGGGCTTCGTAGAGCGCGGCCTCGCTGAAGTCCTCCTCGGCGCCGCGCAGGGCATTCGCCGAAGCGTCGTACAGCGCCAGCATGAGCAGCATCAGCGGCTGGGCCGCCAGCTGCCGGTGGCGCAGCGCCACTTCGGCCGTCAGGGGACGAAGACCGCGGGCGGCGAGGATGCCCTCGTTGTGCCCGGCCCAGGTCGTCAACCAAGCCTCGACCTGCCGGTCGTCGAACGGCTCCAGGCACATCACCACGGTGCCGGCCGGGACGCGGGCCCGGTCGGCCACGGCGATCCGGCTGGTGACCACCACCGCCACGGCCCGGCCGTTGTCGATCTCCCGTTCCTGGAACCGGCTGACGCGCTCCAGGAAGTCGGTCCGGGCCACGCCGGTCGCCTGGAGCAGCTCGTCGAACCCGTCGAGCAGCACCACCGGCATCGCCTCCGGCGCCTCACGCACCAGATCCGGCCACCGTACGGACTCCGTCGTGACCTGGCGCACCGCCTCCTCGATCTGCGTCTGCAGGTCCGCATCGGCGTCCACGCTCCGCAGCTCGACCCGGATCGGCAGGAACCGCTCGGCCGGCAGCCGGGCGGCCAGGATCCGGGTGAGCACCGATTTGCCGGAGCCGGGTTGGCCCAGCACGAGCAGCGGTGCCGTCTTCGCGGCGTCCGACACCAGATATGAGGCCAGATACAGGTCGAGATCCTCGAAGACCGAGAACTCCCGCCACCAGTTCTCCGCCGCCGGATTCATCGTGGGCTGGCTGGCCGCGACCCGGAACCGGTGCTCGACGTAGCCCTCGCCCAGCGTCGGCACCACGAGGTCGGAGGCCGCCTGCTGCGTGATCGCCTTGTCCAGCTGAGCCCGGTAGGCCATGCACAACGTCCCCCGGACGCCGTGCGGGACGTCGGTGGTGGCCAGACCCGTGAGAAGCGACTCCAGCCGGGCCAAGCCGTCGTTCACCCGGCGTACCTCGCGGGCGGTGTGCTCGTGAGCGCTGAGGTTCAGCCAGATGTTGAACTCCGGGACGTCGTCGGCGAGCTCGCGCAGTCGTTCCCGGTAGCGGAGCACGGCCGTGGCCGAGAGGGTCTCGCGCATGCCGAGGGCCTTCCGGCGCTGAGCATCGTCGAGCGACTCGAAGACGGCGAGGCCCTGAAGATGCTCGATGAAGCGCTCGGCGCGGAGCCCATAGAAGGGCTCGACGTCGGCCATGACGCTGTGCCCGCTGAGGACGCGGCCCATGCCGAGGATCGAGGCGTCCGAAGGGTAAGTCCTGGTGATCAGTGCCACCTGCTCCCCGGCCGACGCTCCCAGCTCCTCGATGCCCACGCTCTTGAGGCACTCGTCGGCGGCCTCGAAGAAGGCCGTGATGGCGATGATCCAGTGCGCGGCCGCCACCCGCTCACTCCGCGTCAGGGCGTTCAGGCCGCGCAGCCTCCCGGCGAATCCCTTGAAGACCTTCTCGGCGAGCCGCACCGCCTCGCTTTTGGCCTCGAAGACGTCCAGGATCTCCAGACCCATCAAGGCCGCGGAGCTCGCGTCGTCGACGAACGCGAGCAGCTTGCTCTCCCCGCCGCCGAGCATCCTCACCGCATCGCTGTAACGTAAAGACCGCCGCACCCGACCATCATCGCGGGCGCGGCGGTCTCAGGCCACCTGAATCAGAACCCTTACGGCCTCGCGCGGGCCCGGGCCCTCACGAGTTCGGCGGATCGGCGTCCTGGTCCGCCAGGAAGCGCTCGAACTCCGCCGCCAGCTCGTCCGCGGTCGGCATCCGACCGTCGGTGTCGCTCAGCAGGTTCTTGCGGCCCTCGGTCGCGTTGAACGCGTCGTACTGCCGCTCCAGGGCGCGGACCACGTCCTCGACCTCCGAGGACTCCTGCACCTGGCGCTCGATGTCCTCCGAGGCCCGGCGGGCGGCGTCGCGCAGCTCGGTGTCCGGCAGGACCAGGCCGGTGGCCTCCGACACGGCGCGCAGGAGGCGGATCGCAGCCTGCGGATACAGAGACGACGCCAGGTAGTGCGGCACGTGGACCGCGAAGCCGGCGGCGTCGTAGCCCCACTCGCCCAGGCGGTACTCCAGCAGGCTCGCGGCGGAGCTGGGGACCTGGAGGCGGTCGAGGACCGGCTGGTCGGTGGTGTCGACCAGGTCGGGGTTGGTGGCGTGGGCGGTGATGCCCAGGGGGCGGGTGTGCGGGATGCCCATGGGGATGCCGTGCATGCCGACGGTGAGGCGGACGTCGAAGTGGTCGATGAGGGTGCGGACGGCGGCGGCGAAGAGTTCCCACTCGCGGTCGGGTTCCAGGCCGTCCAGGAGGAGGAAGCGCTTGCCCTCGCCGTCGGTGAGCAGGTGGAGGTCCAGGGCCGGGTCCTCGTAGTGCTCGTAGTGGTCCTTGTCGAAGGTCATGGCCGGACGGCGGCTGCGGTAGTCGATCAGGCGGTCCACGTCGAAGGAGGCGACCAGGCGGTGGTCGAACTGGTCCAGCAGGTGCTCGCCGGCCAGCCGGCCCGCCCCGCCGGCGTCCATGAACCCCTCCAGCTGGTGCAACAGGACCACGCCGGCGAGTCCCGGGGTGCCGGGCGCCAGCTCGTACAGAGCCTTCGGATCCTTGCGCGCGACCACTGTGAAGCACCTCATCCGTCTCGTCGTGGCTGTCCGGCGGTTCACGTCCAGCGTAACCATCAGCGGCGAACGGGTGTCGATCTATTCCACGGTCCGTTACCGGTGACGCATAACGGATCGGACGCGCCGCCGGTTCACTCGGCGGCGCGTCCCGGCGGCACGGCCTGCTCAGGAAGCGGCGCGGCGGATCCGGCCGCTGTAGCGGGCCTCGAGCGCGTCGTTGTGGACGTCCCCGCCCTCGATGTTCGCCGACAGGTACACCGGCGGCTCCACGCCGCGCCCGGCCAGCAGCCGCACCGCCTCGGCCACCATGGCCTGGGCCAGGATCGTGTTGCCGACCGAGGAGATCCCGCACACGTTCGCGCCCAGGGAGGGCAGCGGCAGCACCGAGTCCCCGTACGGCGCGCCGTTGTCCAGCACCACGTCGGCGAAGTCCATCAGCCGCTTGCCGGAGGAGTGGCGGGAGGTGATGCGCGTGGTGTGCTGCACGGAGGTGATGGCGATCAGCTTGTGCCCGAGCGCCGTCACCAGCTCGGCCAGGTCGACGATCACGCCGTTGCCGCCGGAGTTGGAGGCGATGACGAACACGTCCCGCGGCTCCACCGGCGCCAGCTCGTAGACGCGCTTGGCCAGGCCCTCGCGGCGCTCGATCTTCGGGTCGTCGAGGAAGTCCACCGGCTCCCCGCCGAACAGGATCAGGTCCCGCATCGCCAGCTTGTTGCTCGGCACGAAGCCGCCGGCCCGTCCGGACAGCTCCATGGCCAGCGCCTCGGAGTGGCCGGTGCCGAAGGTCTGCAGCACGCCCTCGGCGGCGATCGAGTCGGCGATCAGGGCGCCGGCCGCCGCCACCGCCGGCAGCTGGGTGGTCTCGACGTGCTCCAGGACCCGGCGGACCTCGGCCAGGTAGCCGGTCGGCGACAGCTCGGGCGGCAGGGACTCCATGCGGCGGGTCTCCCCTCGGTGAGGATGTGGTCTGGACCACTTGTGATCCGCGTCCATGAAAGCAGATCCACGGTTCATCCGTATGGCGGTTTGCCATACCCGGGACGGTCCTGGGATCATGGCGGGAACGGAGGGGAGTACTCCCCAATCGGACGGGTCGTCATCACGGAACCGCACCAGGCTCCCGGCCCCCCAGCCTGATCTGCGGTTTCAGGTGGAAGAGACCTCCGGCGATTGTGAGCGCCTTGACAACGCCGGAGGAGTCCTGCCCATGCACGTCAGCCTTGCCGCCTGGATCGCGACGATCGCCGTACTGGCGCTGGCCGTCGCCGCCGACCTCTGGCACGGCATGCGCGACCCGCACCCGATCAGGACCCGTGAGGCCGCCATCTGGGTGAGCGGGATCGTCCTGGCGACCGTGGTCTTCGGCGCCGGCCTCTGGTACGTCACCGGGCACCGCTACGGCAGCGAGTTCTTCGCCGGCTGGATCACCGAGTACAGCCTCAGCGTCGACAACCTGTTCGTGTTCGTCATCATCCTGGCCCGGTTCAAGGTGCCGCGCGCCTACCAGTCCCAGGTGCTGCTCTGGGGCGTGATCATGGCGCTGGTGCTGCGCGGCGGGTTCATCGCCGCGGGCAGCGCGATCATCAGCAAGTTCAGCTGGGTCTTCTACATCTTCGGCGCGTTCCTGATCTACACCGCGGTCAACCTGGCCACCGGTCACGGCGGCGACGACGACTTCAAGGAGAACCGCCTGCTCAAGCGGGTCAAGAAGGCGGTCAAGACCACCGACGACTACGACGGCGCCCGGCTGGTCACGCACGTCGGCGGGCGCCGCCGCTTCACGCCGATGCTGATCGTCATGGTCGCCATCGGCTCCACCGACCTGCTGTTCGCGCTGGACTCGATCCCGGCGATCTTCGGGCTCACCAAGGAGCCGTACATCGTCTTCACCGCCAACGCCTTCGCGCTGCTCGGGCTGCGGCAGCTGTACTTCCTGCTCGGCGCGCTGATGGACCGGCTGGTGCACCTGTCGTACGGACTGTCGGTGATCCTGGGCTTCATCGGGCTGAAGATGCTGTTCGAGGCGCTGCACAGCTCCGGCGTCGAGCACATCGGGCCGATCACCATCCCGACCATCGGCATCGCCGCCTCGCTGAGCGTCATCATCGGGGTGCTGGCGATCACCACGGTCACCAGCCTGTGGAGCACGCGGCGGCAGGCGAAGGGCGGCGACGGGGCCGCGGTGACCGGGACGGCGGGGACGGCTGCGACGACCAAGACGGCTGACACGACCGGGACGACCGGGACGACCAAGACCACCGGTGCGGTCGGCGCGACCGCCACCGAGCCCGTGAGCCCGGCCCGGAAGAAGGACTGACCCCGGCTGGGCGCCCCCTTCGCGGGCGCCGGCGAAATGTGGCATGCTGCCGCCGCGCATTCGTCAGCGTCCTGAAACCGACCCAGGGGGGTTCGTGAACGGGTTCTTCAAGTTCGTGGTCCGCGGCAACGTCATCGGCCTGGCGGTCGGCGTCGTGATCGGGGCCGCGTTCTCCACCATGGTCACCGCCTTCACCGGTGCGTTCCTGACGCCGCTGATCGGCTGGGCCACCGGCAGCATCGGCGACTACACCAAGAAGACCTTCGCCCTCGGCAAGACCTCGTTCCCCTACGGGCAGTTCCTGAACGCCGCCATCTCCTTCGTGCTGACCGCCGCCACGCTGTACTTCCTGATCGTGCTGCCGGTGAACAAGATCGCCGAGGAACTGAACCCGCACCACGACCTGGCCCGCTCGAAGCGGCCGTGCCCGGACTGCCTGCAGCAGATCCCGGCCCGCGCGCGGCGGTGCAGCTTCTGCACCTCGCACGTCGACCCGATCTCCGACGAGGACTCCGCGGTGCTCATCGAGCAGCTGCCCGGCGAGATCGAGCTGGAGACGCCGCTGCCGCGGATGAGGCCGGCGGCCGAAGGGGCCGGCGTCGCCGCCGGGGAGGGGGAGGCGGCGGCCGCCGAGGTGAAGCTGACCGAAGTGAAGACGGCTGGAGCGGCGGCCGGCGCGGAGTGAGGGTGCCGGCCTGAGGCCGGCGGGCTGAGCGGCGCGGCCACGAGCGCCGGGCGAGCGCAGCGGCCGTGACGCGTGACGCGGCGGCCGTGACGCGGCGGCCGGAGGGCAGGCCCGGAGCGCGGCGCGCCGGCCGGGTCTGTCAGCCCTCGTACTGACAGAGCTCGATCAACGTGCCCTCCGGCGCGCGCAGATGCGCCACCCGCAGGTTCCACGCCGCCATGTCCCGGGGCTCGGCCACCGTCGCCGCGCCCCGCTTCTCCGCTTCGGCGTAGGCCGCGTCGACGTCCGGAACCCGCAGCACCAGCACCAGATGGTCCTCGCTGCCCCGTGCGGCGTGCGGGGCTCCGATCGCCCCCTCCATGATCGAGCGCTCGAACAGGGCGACGTCGGCCGTGCCCACGGTGAACCCGACGTAAGGCCCCGTCGAAGGATCACGGCCCAGGTCCTCGTCCTTCGGGCGCAGCCCGAGCACTTCGGTGTAGAACGCGAAACTGGCGGCGAAATCGTCGGTGAGCAGGCGAAGCTCGGCGAAGGTCGGAGTCATCTCCTTAAGTTAGCGATCACACTAGGGTCGCGTCATGAGTTTGTTACTCGGGCCGCTGTTCGTCCTGTCCACGGTCGTCTCGGTCGCGATCCTCGCCTCGATCATGCGGCGGCTGCTGGGGGTCCACTTCTCGTTCACCCGGCTGGTGATAGCCGCCTGCATAGCCTGGGGCGCCTCGACGCCGATCATGCTCGCCGTGCTGGGCCCGAGGCAGCCCGACGGCACGCTGCGCGACGCCGGCAAGCCCGCGCTGCTCGTGCTGGCGCTGCTGATCATGCTGCTGCCGTCGATGGTGTTCCTCGTCGTGGCCGAGGCGCTGGCGCCGAGCGGGAGCCTGCCGACGCCCCTGGAGTGGATCAGAGGGCTGCGGAGCCGGATCGCGCGCTCGCGGCGCTACTGGCGGTTCACGATGATCCTGATCCGCCACGGCCTGGGCCCGTACCTGCGCGGCCGCCGCCCGCACGCCGACGTCGGCCGGTCGCTGCGCGAGGCGCTGAACGAGGGCGGGCTGACGTTCATCAAGTTCGGCCAGATCCTCTCCACCCGGCGCGATCTGCTGCCCGCGGAGGTGATCGAGGAGCTCTCGGCGCTCCAGCATCAGGCCGCTTACGTGCCGTGGCCCCAGATCGAGGCGGTGCTGGTCGCGGAGTACGGAGACATCGACAGTGTCTTCGCGCGCTTCGACCGGGAGCCGATGGCCGCGGCGTCGGTCGCGCAGGTGCACGCGGCCCGGCTCGTCACGGGCGAGGACGTCGTGGTGAAGGTGCGCCGGCCGGGAGTCACGACGCAGGTCTCGCGCGACCTGGACATCATCCGGCGGCTGGCCCGCACGCTGGAACAGCGCACCGGCTGGGCCCGTTCGCTCGGCACGGTGGCGCTGGCGGAGGGGTTCGCGGGCGCACTGCGGGAGGAGCTCGACTTCCGGATCGAGGCCCGCAATCTGGCGGCCGTGGCGGAGACCCGGGTCGAGGGCGTGGCGGTGCCGCGGGCCCATGGCGAGTACTCCTCGGAGCGGGTGCTGGTGATGGAGCGGTTCGACGGCACGCCGCTGCGGCAGGCCGTCCCGCACCTCGCCGAGCGCGGGATCGCGCGACGCGAACTGGCCGAGCGGCTGCTGGACTATCTGCTGCGGCAGGTCATGGTGGACGGCGTCTTCCACGCCGACCCGCATCCGGGCAACATCCTGCTGCTGGCCGACGGGCGGCTCGGGATGCTCGACTTCGGCTCGGTCGGCCGGCTGGACTCCTCGCTGCGCGCGGCGATGCAGCGGTTGCTGGGGGCCGTCGACTCCGGCGACCCGCTGTATCTGTGCGACGCGGTGCTGGAGGTGATGACGGCGCCGGAGGACGTCGACGAGGCCGTGCTGGAACGCGATCTGGGCCGGTTCACGGCGCGGTATCTGCGCGGCGGGTCGGGGTTCGACGTCGCGATGTTCACCGACCTGTTCCGGATCGTCACCTCGCACGGGCTGGCGGTGCCGGCCGAGGTCGCGGCGGTGTTCCGGGCGCTGGGCACCTTGGAGGGCACGCTGACCGAGCTGGCCCGGGACTTCGACATCGTCGCCGAGGCACGGCGGCTGGCCGGCGGGTACGTGCTGGAGCGGGCCACGCCGGAGGCGCTGAAGAAGGAGGCCGCGAGCGAGCTGGTGGCGCTGCTGCCGATGCTGCGGCGGCTGCCGCGGCGGGTGGACCGCGTGGTCGGGGCGTTGGAGAGCGGGAAGCTGAGCGTGAACGTGCGGCTGTTCGCCGACCGGCGGGACCGGGAGGTCGTGACGGGGCTCGTGCACCAGGCGCTGATCACGGTGCTCGCGGCGACGTCGGGGGTGATGGGTGTGCTGATGGTGGGGCGGGACAAGGGGCCGATGGTCGGGACGCAGGTGAGCCTGTACCAGTTCCTCGGGTACAGCTTCTTGGCGGTGGCGAGCGTGCTGGCGCTGCGGGTGCTGGTGGTGGTGTTCCGGCGGCCGGAGTCTTGAGGGCTATCAGCTCCCGTTTCCAGATCACTGACAGAAGATGTCAGTGACGTCCCGCGACACTGTCCGGTATGGAACTCCTCCGGGCCACGCGGCGGGCTGAGCGGTTGCTCGTCCCCGCCGCCTTCGTCACCGCTCTCGGCAACAACGTGCAGCTCATCGCGGGTGCGCTGCTGATGATCCGCTCCGACCGGACCATGTTCGCGGTCGGACTGCTGTTCATCGCGGTCGCGGTGCCGCAGGCGGTGCTCTCGCCGGTGTTCGGGCGGCTGGCCGACCGGTACGACCGGCGGCGGCTGTGGATCGCCTGCGACCTGGCGTCGGCGGTGCTGGCACTGGCGCTGCCGGTGTGGCTGGCGTCCGGCGGGGCGAAGGGGCCGGGCGTGTACACGGCGAACTTCGCGCTGGCGGTGGTGGCGGCGCTGTTCTTCCCGGTGAGCAACGCCCTGATCAAGGAGCGGGTGCGGCCCGGGCAGGTGCGGCGGTTCAACGCGAACTACGAGATGGCCACGCAGGCCGGGATGCTGTTGTCGGCGACCGTCGGGGGGCTGCTGGTGCAGCGGTTCGGCGCGGTGCCGTTGTTGGTGTTCAACGCCGGGACGTTCGTGGCGTCGGCGGGGCTGGTGACGGCGGTGGGGCGCCGGCCGGCGGGTGGGATCGGCGATGACGGTGCCGGCTCCGTACTCAGCCCCGTTTCCAGCCCCGTTTCCAGCCCCGTTTCCAGCTCCGTTTCTCACCCCGAATCGGAGAACCCCGCGCCTGCGCCGCACGCTGCCTCCCGGATCCCGCTCGCCCGGCTGATCGTGCTCTACGCGCAGGGCAGCGTGGTGGTGACCGTGTTCAACGCCCTGCTGCCGAAGCTGGTCATGGGGGAGTGGGGGCGCGGGGCGGGGGTGTTCGGCATCGCGGACGCGGCCGGGAGCCTGGGGTTCCTGGCGGCGACCGCGTTCTACAAGGTGGCCGGGCGGCGGTTCGGGGACCTGCCGATCGCGGTGTTCGGGTTCCTGGCGTGCAACGTGGCGCTGGTGCTGCAGCCGCTGTTCGGTCCGGTGGTGCTGGCCCTGGGAGTGGGGGTCGGGGCGTTCACGTTCGGCACCGCGCGGATCGCGTCACGGTCCCTGGTGATGACCAGCGTCGACGAGGCGCACGTGGGGCGGGCGTTCGGGCTGGCCAACGGCGGCGGGCTGGCGGCCACGGTGGTGGTGATGCTCGGGGTCTCGGTGCTGGTCGACCACACCGACAGCCGCTGGGGCTTCGCGGCGACGGCCGGCCTGAGCGCGGTCGCGGCGGTGGTGGCGGGAGTGCTGTTGCGCGGGCCGCTGTCCCACGCGGCACCGGCTCGGGCCGGGTGGTCACACCCCGCGCCGTCACGGCCCGGGCTGTCACATTCCGGCGACGGCGGACGTCAGAGCGGTGACCGTACCGGGATCCGTAGCAGGATGGTGAGCCATGACCGACGACGCCGAGCGGCTCGCGGAGTTCTTCCAGACCCAGCGCCCGCACCTGACTGCGGTGGCGTACCGGATGCTGGGCTCACTGGCTGAGGCGGATGACGCGGTGCAGGAGGCCTACCTGCGCCTGTGCCGCTCGGACGTCGCCGAGGTGGAAAACCTGGCCGGCTGGCTGACCACCGTCACCGGCCGCGTGTGCCTGGACGTCCTCCGCGCCCGCCGCAACCACGGCGAGGAAGGCCTGGAAGGCCCGGCCGGCGCCGAGGCGGCGGAGCACGCCGAGCGCGACGCCCACACCGACCCGGAGCTGGCGGCCGAGCTGTCGGACTCCCTCGGCATGGCGCTGCTGGTGGTGATGGACGCGCTGAGCCCGGCCGAACGCCTGGCCTTCGTCCTGCACGACCTGTTCGCGGTCCCCTTCGAGGAGATCGCCCCGATCGTCGGCAAGAACACCGCCGCGGTCCGCCAACTGGCCAGCCGCGCCCGCCGCCGGGTCCGGGGTCAGGGCGACGAGACCGACGCCGGCCGCGGCCGCCAGCGCGAGGTGGTCAGCGCGTTCCTGGCGGCGTCCCGGGAAGGCGACTTCGCCGGCCTGCTGCGTCTGCTGGACCCCGACGTGGTGCTGCGCGCGGATCTGACGGCCTCCGGCTACGGCGCGATGCCCGAGGTCCGGGGCGCCGGCGACGTCGCGGAGCAGTTCTCCGGACGCGCCCAGGCGGCGGAGCTGGCGTGGATCGACGGCGCGGCCGGGCTCAGGTGGGCGCCGGGCGGTCGGACGAAGGTCGTGTTCGACTTCACGGTGGTCGGGGGGCGGATCGTGGCGATCGAGATGTTGGCGGACGCGGGGTTGCTGGCGGCGATGGATGTGGAGGTCATGGCGGCGCGGTAGGTGGGTGGGCCGCGCTCCCGCACCAGGGCCGCGCTCCCGTGCAGAGCCGCGCATCCGCGCAAAGGCAGTGCCGCCGGGTCGCGGACCGCAGCCCGCCACGCGCCGCCGCCTACCGCCCCGAAGCCTGCGCCGTTCCCGGCTCCGCGTCCACAACCGTCGTGACCGCCTGGCCCGGGTGCCGGGCGTCGTGTTCGTCGGTGTCGGGCGGACAGTGGCTGATCAGCGACGCGCCCGAGACGCCGAGCAGGGTGATCGGCAGTGCGATCGCGAACACGGCGACCGTGAGGCTCAGGGCCCGTGCTCGGCCGGTGAGGGTCTGGTCCAGGCGGAGCAGGCGGCGTATGCGGCGCAGGGTCGGTGACGAGTCCATGCCGAGGGCGCTGTCGGGTGCCGGGCCGCCGGGGGATGTCAGGGCGGGGGGCAGCGCGGGGGCCGGCGTCGGGTCCAGCTCCGGGCTGTGGCTGGTGCCGATCACGGCCAGGGCGGCGGCCACGGTCGGAGCTCCGGTGTGGGCCACGGCGGCGTCGTCGGCGATCAGTTCGACGAGGCGGCGGGTTTCGCGTTCGGCGTAGGTCAGGAGGCGGACGTGGGGGACGGTGCGGCCGATGGCCGAGGCCATGGCGATGACCAGGTGGTGATGGCCGGAGACGTGGGCGCGTTCGTGGAGGAGGACCGCTTCGAGCTGGGGGGCGCTGAGGCGGGAGAGGGCGCCGGTGGTGATCACGATGTCGCCGGGCAGGCAGTAGCAGGCCGGGGCGGGGTGGTCCAGGACCAGGACGCCCAGGTGTTCGTCGCGGGTGGCCAGCATGCGCAGGACCTTGAGGTGCGCCCGTCGGCGGAACCGCGCGCGGCCGAACGTCATGAGCACGCAGTACAGGATCCGCAGCACCAGGGCTCCGGCGCCGACCAGGCCGACGTGGCCGAGCCAGGTCGCCACCGAGCTGTGTTCGCCGAGCGGCAGCGCGTCGGCGCAGCGGTCCAGGGCGGGGCTCAGCTCGGACAGGCCCTCGACCAGGGTCAGTGCCAGGGCCAGCCCGGCGCCGACGGACGCGGCCAGGAAGGAGCAGCTCAGGATCTGCAGCAATGCCACGGTCAGCCGCGGTGTGCGGTCGGCGGGCCAGAAGCGGTCCAGCAACACGGGCGCCACCAGGGCCACGGCCACCGCGTACGTGCCGAGGATCAGGGCCGCTATCACTGCGGGCTTTCCGCCGGGGGCTCGGGCTCCGGCGGGAAGATCTCCAGAGCCGCGCGCAGGGCCCGCGCCTCCTCGTCCGAGAGCTGCTCCAGGAAGTGCACGAACGCGACCGCCTGGTTGTCGCTGGTCGCCCAGGCGTCCCGCATCAGCCGCGCCGTGTACGACTCACGCGAGGCGACGGCCTCGTAGATGTACGCCCGCCCCTGCGGTTGCCGACGCAGCCAGCCCTTGCGGTGCAGCTTGTCCATCACCGTCATGACGGTGGTGTAGGCGAGGGCGCGGTCGGTGTTCAGGTCGTCGAGGATGTCCCGGACCAGCACCGGGCGGTTGCGCCGCCATATGCGGTCCATGACAGCGGCTTCGAGGTCTCCCAGTTGTCGCATCGCCACGCGCGCAAGCCTAATCCAGGCTGGTCGCTCCGGGAATCAATGGTTTGGGGAAACCGGGGCGACCGCCGACTCGGCGGGCGGTGCCGGCACCGGTCGAGGCCGGGGTTTCGGCTTCGGGTTCGGCTTCGCGTGCGCCTTCGCGTCGGTCGTGGCCGGGGGAGCCGGGGTGACCGCGGGCGGGGGTGCCGGGGCCGGCACGATGGCCGGCGGCGCCGGTGCGGCCGTCGGCGGTGCCGGCACCACCACGCTCCCGGCCACGTTCCCCGCCACCGACGTGTCGGCGCTCCGGTCCACCCGGTCCACCACCGGCGCGACCGGCGCCGCGCTCCGGCTCCCGATGATCCCGAACGTGGCGAGGATGACGCCGGTCAGCGTCATCCCCACGGACAGGGCGTAGTGGACCCGGCGCGCGGGCCGGACCCACGCGAGATACGACGCGTCGACGAGCATGCCGCCACGATCGCCGACGCCGGCCGCCGAACCA
This sequence comes from Catenulispora subtropica, assembly GCF_039531675.1. Classification (NCBI taxonomy): domain Bacteria; kingdom Bacillati; phylum Actinomycetota; class Actinomycetes; order Catenulisporales; family Catenulisporaceae; genus Catenulispora; species Catenulispora subtropica. The sequence continues at coordinate 89,080 of NZ_BAAAQM010000015.1, read as the reverse complement.
CGCCGAACGGAGCCGAAGCACTGCGCGCCGCCGCGGGAGTCACCCGCGCGGCGCATTAGTACGACCTCACCCCTCTCACCCCTCCAGTGGCGGGATGTTGTGGTTGATCCGGAACATGTTCCCCGGATCGACCGCCCGCTTCACCGCCCGCAGCCGCTCCCAGTCCGCCGCCGAGTACGCCCGTGCCACCTCTTCCGGCGCCGTCGTGTCCGTCCCGAGCCAGTTCGGCAGCACGCCGCCGGTCAGGGCCGGCTCCAGCGACGCCAGCACCGCGCGGGCGTGCGTGGTCAGCGGCGGCACCAGGGAGGCGTCCGGCGCCAGGCCGAACACCATCACGATGTGCTCGGCGTCGCGGTGGCTGACGGCGCTGGGCCGCGCGGGGGTGCGGGCCAGCGCGCCGCCGAGGAGCCGGATGTTCAGGGCGAAGGGAGGCTGCTCGGCGTCCGGCCCGACCGCGGCGAGGATCCGCTTGAGCGCCTCGTCGTCGAGCGTCCGGAGCAGACCGCCGGCCTCGACGTAGAAACCGGGGTCGGTCGGATCGTCGTAGACCTCGCCGATCCGGCTGTGCGGCAGCGCGGTGACCGTGTCGAGGATCGGGCCGAGGGCCCGCAGCGGCGCGATGAGCCGCGCTCCCTCCTCCGCGTCGCCGGCGAAGCCGACCGTGACGAAGAACAGGTACTGCCCGCGGATCGGCTCCGGCAGCTGCGGCAGGTCCGGGAACCGGATCCACATCACCGCCGTGGCCATCGCCTCCGGCGCCGTGGCCGTCCAGTCGCGCCAGGCCTCGAACACCCGGTCGGAGTCCGCTCCGAGGTACGTGAGCCGCCCGCCGTACACCGTCTTGATCGGAAACAGGTCGATCTCCATCGAGACCACCACTCCGAAGTTGCTCTTCCCGCCCCGCACCGCCCAGAACAGCTCCGGCTCGGTGTCCGGATACACGTGCCGCAGCCGGCCGTCCGCGGTGACCAGGTCGAAGCCGCGCACGTGGTCGGCGGCGCAGCCGTGCGCGCGGCCGAGCACCGGCAGTCCGCCGCCGGTGTGGTAACCGACCGCGCTGACGTTCGGCGTGCTGCCGACCAGCGGGGCCAGACCGTGCTCGGCGGTCGCCGCCACGACGTCCGACCACAGGGCCCCGGCCTCGAACCGGGCCACCAGCGCGTCGGGGTAGACGCGCACGCCGCGCATCGCCCGGGTGCTGATCAGCACCGCGCCGTCGGCGGCCGCGCCGATGCCGTGGCCGGTGGCCTGCACGGCGACCGGACGCCCGGCGCCGGCCGCGTACCGGACCGCGGCCTGGACGTCGAGCTGGTTCTGCGCGCGCACGATGACCGAGGGCGTGTGCTCGACGCAGAGGTTGAACGTCGCCTTCTCCTCCTCGAACCCGGGCTGGCCCGGGAACAGGGTGCGGCCGGTCAGGCCGGCGGGCGACTCGGTGGCGGTCATGCTTCCTCCTGGGATCTCAAGTACCTCCCGGATCTTCGAGCCCGCAGATCAGCGCCCTCTTGACGCCCGATGAACAGGCAGGTGGCGCCTTGGCGCGGGGGTCGCGGGTTTGAGGACTATTTGAGATTTCCTGCACGCGCGGTATTGCCTTCGGGCACTGTGGGTGAGGACAATGACAGGACCCTGGTTAACCTGACTTACGAATAGCCGGGTTTTTTTCGTAGCGGGTGCGCGTGAGCGCTGTGAGGTGACAAGCGATGAGGCTTGTGGTGGCCGGTCGCAGGGATGACCGGCCGCAGCCGGCTTTGGACAACGCACTGCGGCTCGACGGGTTCGCGGTGCGCCGGTTGCGGGCCGACGACCTGCCGGGCATGGCGGCGTTCTCGCCGCACGCGGTGCTCATCGACCTCGGGCTGCTCGACGAGGAGTCGCTGGCGCTGTGCGAGCGCATCCGCCGGCGCACCGACGCCGCGCTGGTGGCGATCACCGCGCGCGCCGACCGCGGGCTGTGGATCGAGGGCCGGCGGCTGGGCGTGGACGACTTCGTGGTCAAACCGTACGGCCTGACCGAGCTGACGACCCGGATCCGGGCCGCGGTGCGGGCGCCGGCCGACCGTCCGGAGCATCTGGGCGTGGGACCGGTCGTCGTGGACGCGGACGAGCGGCGGGTGAACGTCCACGGCCAGCCGGTGGTGCTCACCCGCAAGGAGTTCGACCTGCTCCACCTGCTGGCCAGCACGCCGGGATCGGTGCTGTGCCGGGAGCTGATCCTGCGGAAGGTGTGGCACACGACCGAGAAGTCGGCGAACCGCACGCTGGAGGTGCACATAGCCACGCTGCGGGCGAAGCTCGGAGTGCCGGACCTGATCCGGACGGTGCGCGGGATCGGGTACGTGGCGGACGCGGAGCTGCCGCGGAGCGTGCGGGTGTGAGCGCCCGCTTACATCAGGTGCCTGACCGGCGCCGCAGCGGATCAGCTGCCTGACCGGGCCCGCAGCGTTCGATGGCGCGGTCGCGCGCATCGAACGGCTGCTCCAGCGCGGCCCGCAGTTCGGGGTCGTCCATGCCGTCGAGGCTAGCGCTCGACGGCCAGCCGCACCCCGAGCCCGATGAACAGCCCGCCGGTCGCCACGTCGATCCGCTTGCGGGCGGCGCGGCGGCGGGACAGCCAGCCGCCGATGCGGCCGGCCAGGACGCCGACGGTGCCGTCGACCAGGAACTCGAAGGCGATGAGGATCGCGCCGAGGACGGCGAACTGGACCGGGAGCCAGCCGAGCTTCGGGTTCACGAACTGCGGGAGGAAGGCGACGCTGAAGGTCACCATCTTCGGGTTCAGCAGGTTGGTCAGCAGGCCCCGGAGATACGCCTGCCTGCCCGAGACGGGCTCGGCCGTGCCGCCCGCCGTGAGGGAGCCGTCCTCGGCGCCGCGGTGCCGGATGGCCTGGACGCCGAGGTACACCAGGTAGGCGCCGCCGACGATGCGGAAGGTCGTGAACGCCACCGGGACCGCGGCGAAGAACGCGGACAGGCCGGCGGCCGCGACCGCCACGTGGACCACCTCGCTGGTGGCGATGCCGGTGGTGGCGAGCAGGCCGGCGCGGGGGCCGTTGCGCATGCCGACGCCCAGGACGAACAGCATGTCGGGCCCGGGGGCCAAGGCCGCCACGGCGGTGGTGAGCACGTACAGCATCAGCAGGTGCACGTCGATCGGCATGCTCATGATCCTGACACGCCGGGCCCGCGAACGGCTTACAGCTGCGCTCCGTCTCGTTCCTCGGGACGGTCCGGCCGGGCGGCCAGGGCGCGCGCCACGGAGCCGTCGTGGGCCGCCGCGCTGTCGTGCGCCACAGCGGCCCGGAGCTCGGCCCGCTGCTCGTACCAGCGCTTCAGCATCCCGGGGAGTTCGCTGCGGAGGAACTGGAACATCACGACCGACTCGGCCAGCCGGCGTCCGGCCGGGGTCTCCGGGCCGACGACGGAGACGCCCTCGGCCAGGCTGGACTCCCAGCGGGCCAGGACGGTGTCGCGGTGCAGGATCACCTCCTGCCACACCTCGTCCAGGACGCGGTAGCGGTCGCGCCGCGAGCCCGGGTCGCGTTCGCGGGTGACCAGGCCGACCTGGGACAGGTAGCGGATGGCGCCGGAGACCGCGGCCGGGGAGATGTCGAGCATCTCGGCGAGCTCCTGGGAGGTGAGGCGGCCGTCGTCCTCGGTGAGCAGGGCGGCGAAGACCCGGGACGGCATCCGCGGGATGCCGCTGTCGGTCAGCACGCTGGCGAAGCGCTCTATGTACGCCAGCAGCTGGGCCCGGTTCGGCTTGGGGGGTGCGTCCTTGCTCATGGACCCAATGTAGTCGGACCGCTCGCGTTTTCATAACATTCACAAAATTCTGAAAGTCGGAGTACGCTGGCCGGCATGACGACAGCGATCAGCGCGTCCGGTCTGGTGAAGACGTTCGGCCGGACCCGCGCGCTCGACGGCCTGGACCTGACCGTCGAGGAGGGCGAAGTCCTGGGCTTCCTGGGCCCCAACGGCGCCGGGAAGTCGACGACCATCCGGGTGCTGCTGGGCCTGATCCGCGCCGACTCCGGCACCGCGACGCTGCTCGGCGGCGATCCCTGGCGGGACCGGGTGGCGCTGCACAAGCGGCTCGCGTACGTCCCCGGCGACGTCACGCTGTGGCGCAACCTCTCCGGCGGCGAGGTCATCGACCTGCTGGGCGGCCTGCACGGCGGCGTGAACGCAGCACGGCGCGCCGACCTGTTGGAGCGCTTCGAGCTGGACCCGACCAAGAAGGGCGGCCAGTACTCCAAGGGCAACCGGCAGAAGGTGGCCCTGATCGCCGCCCTGGCCTCGGACGTCGAGCTGCTCGTCTTCGACGAGCCGACCTCCGGGCTGGACCCGCTGATGGAGGACGTGTTCCGGCAGTGCGTGGCCGAGGAGCGTGAGCGCGGCCGCACCATCCTGCTCTCCAGCCACATCCTGTCCGAGGTCGAGGCGCTGTGCGACCGCGTCGACATCATCCGGGCCGGCAAGACCGTGGAGACCGGCACGCTCTCCGAGCTGCGGCACCTGACGCGGACCACGGTCGAGGCCGAGCTGAGCGGGCCGGCACCGAGGATCGAGGCCCTGCCCGGCGTCCACGACCTGAAGGCGGACGGCACGAAGATCCACTGCCAGGTCGACACCGACCACCTGGACGGGCTGCTCAAGGCCCTGACCGCGATCGGGGTGCGGACGCTGGTGAGCCGGCCGCCGACGCTGGAGGAGCTGTTCCTGCGGCACTACGAGCCTGAAGGCGCGGAGCGGTGAAGGGTTTCGGAACAGGGTCCTCCGACCCGGAGCTGAAAACGGCGACGGGCGCACAATCGCAGGCCCCGAAGGTGATGACCGGGCGGAAGGGGTCCGGTCGCGCCGGCTCCGACGACGGCCTCAGGACCTTGATGAAGCTGGCGGCCCGCCGCGACCGCGTCATGCTGCCGATCTGGATCTACGCGCTGCTGGCGACCGTGGGCAGCACCGCGTACTCGCTGAAGAAGCTCTACCCGGCCCAGGCCGACCGCGACCAGCTCGCCACGAGCATCGCCTCCAACCCGTCGCTGCGAGCGCTCTACGGGCCGCTCTACGACACGCACAGCCTCGGCGCGCTCACCGCGTGGCGCGTGCTGGGCTTCGGCGGGCTGCTGATCGGGATCATGGTCATGCTCCTGGTCACCCGGCACACCCGCGCCGAGGAGGAGTCCGGGCGGCTGGAGCTGCTGGGCTCCGGGGCGGTCGGCCGCAACGCGCCGCTGACCGCGGCCCTCACCATCGCCTGCACCGCCTGCTTCGCGATCGGGCTGCTGGCCGCCGTGGTGATGATCGTGCTCGGGCAGGGCTGGGCCGGAGCGCTGGCGTTCGGGGGGTGCCTGTTCTCCGTCGGTGTCGCCATCGCCGGGGCGCAGGCGGTGGCCGTGCAGCTCACCGAGACGGGCCGGGGCGCCAACGGGATCGGTGCCCTGATCCTCGGCGTGGCGTACCTGCTGCGCACGGTCGGCGACGCGGCCGGGAGCAGCGGCGGCGCCGGGTGGGTGGCGTGGCTGTCGCCGTTCGGATGGATCGAGCGGGTGCACCCGTGGGCCGGGAACCGGTGGTGGGTCGTCGTGCTGCCGCTGGCCGCCGGGGCGGTCGCGGCCGCCGTCGGCTACCGGCTGCAGAGCGCACGGGACCTCGGGAGCGGGCTGCTGCCGCAGCGGCCGGGCCCGCCGGCCGCCGGGCCGGGACTGCGCGGCGTGTTCGGCGGCGTGATCGGTCTGGGACGGCGGTTGCAGCAGCCGGCGCTGTTCGGGTGGATGGCGGGGCTGCTGGCGTTCGGCGTCGTGATGGGCACCCTCGCCAAGGGCATCGACCAACTTCTCCAGGAAAACAAGCAGGTCGAGGACATCATCACGCGCTACGGCGGCGTACAGGGCCTGACCGACTCGTACCTGGCCACGTCTGTCAGCTTCCTGGGGATGGCCGCGGCGTTCTACGCGGTGCAGGCCGTACTGCGGCTGCGGAGCGAGGAGACTTCGGGACGCGCCGAGCCGGTGCTCGCGGCGTCCACCGGACGGCTCGCCTGGGCCGGCAGCCACCTGATCTACCCCGCGGTGGGCAGCCTTCTGGTGATGGCGTGCGCCGGCCTCGGCGTCGGGATCGGCGCGGGCGCCGTGCTCGGGGACTTCTGGGGCTGGGTCGGGCGGATGCTGCGCGCCGGCCTGGTCACGACGCCCGCGCTGTGGATCGTCGCAGCGGTCGGGGTGGCGCTGTTCGGACTGCTGCCGAAGTGGACGGCGGCCGCGTACGGGGTGCTCGGGGTGGTGGTGTTCATCGCGTATCTGGGACCGGCGATCAACGCCTCCCAGTGGGTGCTGGACCTGACGCCGTTCACGCACATCCCGAAGATCCCCGGCGGGGTGTTCCACTGGACGCCGCTGGTGTGGATGACCGCGGTCGCCGCGCTCCTGTCCGGGCTGGGGCTCGACGGGGTGCGACGGCGGGATCTGCTACCGTGAAGATATGAAGCGCGCCATGCAGACGACGACGCCGGACTCCGTCCCGGCGCGCTGAATCCTGAAGCGTTAACGAAGCCCCGGGGCGAGTGCCCCGGGGCTTCGTCGTTCTCCGGGACCCTCGCCCCACCTGATCTGGTGAATGGAGAGGTCCCATGAGCGAGAACCTGCGGAACCTGCGCGAGAACCCCCACGATCACCGCAAGCTCGGCCGCGAACTCGGCCTGTTCGACACCGATCCGCTGATGGGAGCCGGGCTTCCCTACTGGCTGCCGGACGGCGCGGTGGTGCGGCACACCATCGAGGAGTACATCCGGTCGGTTGAGAGTCGCGCCGGATATCAGCACGTGTACTCGCCGGTGCTCGGCAAACGCGAGCTGTACGAGATCTCCGGGCACTGGTCCCACTACAGCGACGACATGTTCCCGCCGATGGACCTCGGCGCGGAACAGGTCGTGATGAGGCCGAGCCTGTGCCCGCACCACGCGCTGATCTACCGCTCCCGCGCGCACAGCTACCGCGAGCTGCCGCTGCGGATGGCGGAGATCGGCGGGATGTACCGGTCGGAGCTGTCCGGAGTGCTCGGCGGGCTGACCCGGGTGCGGGCCATCACCCTGAACGACGCGCACATCTTCTGCACCCTGGAGCAGGTGGCGGACGAGGCGTCGGCCGCGCTCGCCCTGATCCAGGACGCGTACGAGGCGCTGGGGATCGAGGCGGCCCGGTTCCGGCTGTCGCTGCCCGGGCCGGGCGGGAAGTACATCGACAAGCCGGAGATGTGGGAGCGCGCCACCCGGATGCTGCGGGAGGTGCTGGACGCGTCCGGGCTCGACTACGTGGAGGCCGAGGGTGAGGCGGCGTTCTACGGGCCGAAGATCGACGTGCAGATCGCCGACCCGGCCGGGCGCGAGGCCACCTTGTCGACCGTGCAGATCGACTTCCACCAGCCGGAGCAGTTCGGCCTGGAGTACATCGGCGCGGACGGCGGCAAGCACCGGCCGGTGATGGTGCACCGCAGCATCGTGGGCAGCCTGGAGCGGGTCGTGGCGCACCTGATCGAGCAGCACGGCGGCGCGTTCCCGGCGTGGCTGGCGCCGGTGCAGGTGGCGGTCCTGCCGATCGGCGAGGACGAGGTCGAGGCGGCGCGCGCGTTCCACGAGCTCTGCGTCGGCCTCGGACTGCGCGCCGAGGTGGTGTATCCGGAGCGCGGGACCCTCGGGGCGCGGATCCGGGAGGTGCGGCTGGCGCCGTACCAGGCGGTGATCGGCGGCCGGGAGGCGGCGGCCGGCGCGGTCGCGCTCCGGCTGCGGGACGGGCGCAAGGTGGAGCCGATGGAAGTGGCCGAGGCGGGGAAGCGGATCGCGGAGCGCGTGGCGGCTCGGGGGAAGGAGCTGTGGGGGGAGTGAGGCGTTACGCCGCGAACAGTCCCGCCAACGCCTCCGGATCCGCGTCCATGATCGCGTTCGCGGCGATCAGCACCTGTTCGGGCAGCACGATCACCAACGAGGCCGGGTCGGCCCCCTCCGCGGCGAGCGCCGTCGCACGCCACAGGTCGGCGGAGGGGAGCACCCGGTGCGTGGTGAGGGTCAGGGCGGCACCGTCCCAGCCGAGGTAGCGGGCGCCGTCGACCCAGGGGAGGGCCCCTTCGTCGCCGAGCACGACCAGGTACTCGGGGTCGGCGACGGTGCGCAGGGCCGCGCCGTCGGCCAGGCTCAGGTGGGTGGCGGCGGCCAGGGCCGTCGCGACCGCGCCGACGCCCAGCACCGCCACCGCCGGGAGCGGGGGTTCGCGCCGGTGCCAGGACTCGACCGCGTGGTCGTCGGGGCGGCCGCCGGGCGGCCGTCGTATCTCGGAGATGGTCATCGGCTCGACACCGCCCCCGCCCTCGGATCGTTCACCGGAAAAGGATACGCACCTCCGGGGTGACGGGGAGATGTCCGACCGGCATGTGAGCATGGGCGCATGCTGCTGCGCATCGACGGACACGACCTGCCCGGGATGCCCGGCATCCGGGTCGCGGTGCAGGTGAAGGACAAACCGAAGGAGCTGCTCGACCCGCAGCGCGGCGATGCCGGCGCGGTCGCCTGGGAGCTGCCGGTCGAGCCGTTCACGACCGGGGACGGACTCCGCACCCTGCGGGGCCGCCACGTCCAGACCGGTATCGGCGGCCGCTTCGTGTACCTGTCGTGGGGCCGGACCGGCGAGGACGGTTCCGGCTTCGAGATGTTCCGCCGCTCCAAGCTGATGCTGTCGGGCATCCCCGAGGACGTGCTCGCGGCCGGTGTCGAGGCCGGCGTCCTGCGGGCCCGCGTCCGTTTGACCGACGCCGAGGGCCAGCCGGTCAGCGCGCGCCTGCTGCCGCCGGAGGTGGAGTGGTCCGCGGGCTGACCCCCGGCCATCACCGAACCTTCACCTCGGCTGTTACCAACCGGAGTACTAGACTCCCGGGGAAGTTCTGGCGGGCGGTGGGTTGGAGAACGGTGTGACGGACGAGCCGATCGAGTCGATACCCGGGTACAGCGACCTGACGTGCATCGGGATGGGCGGCTCCGGCATCGTCTACCGGGCCCGGCAGCGGGCCTTCGACCGGGACGTGGCGGTCAAGGTGCTGCGCGGCGACTTCGACGAGTCGGCCCGGCGCCGCTTCCTGCGCGAGGCCCGGCTCACCGGCCGGCTGACCGGCCACCCGAACGTGGTGACCGCGCTGGACGCCGGCACCACCGACAGCGGCAAGCCCTACCTGGCCATGGACCTGTTCGAGCGTGGCTCGCTGCAGGACCGGCTGACCGCCTCCGGCCCCTTCCCGGCCCCGGAGGCCGCGGTCATCGGCGCCAAGATCGCCGCCGCCCTGGCCGACGCCCACGAGCTGGGCATGGTGCACCGCGACGTGAAGCCGAACAACATCCTGGTCTCCCGCTTCGGCGAACCGGCACTCGCCGACTTCGGCGTGGCGGTGGTCCCGGACTCGGCGACGCTGGTGACCATGTTCCGCGCCTTCACCCCACACCACGCGGCACCCGAGGTGCTCGCCGGAGCGGACGCGACCGCACTGTCGGACGTCTACTCCCTGGGCTCGACGCTGTACCAGCTGCTCACCGGCTGGCCACCGTTCGCCGGCGACGACGGCGGCGCCCAACTGTCGGCGCTGATGTTCCGCATCGTGAACACCCCACCGCCACCTCTGGACTGCCCGGAGTTGCCGGACCTGGCCGAGATCGTGATGCGCACCCTGGCGAAGAACCCGGCCGAACGCCCCGAGTCCGCGGCGGCGATGGCCGCGGAACTGCGGCTGCTGGTCGGCGCCGGGGTGCGGCTGTCGACGACGTCGCTCACGATGCTACCCCTGACCAGCGCCGACCCGACGCACAAGGCGCAGGCCGAGGGCGCGGGCCCGGCTTTCGCGGGGGCGCCGGGGGTCGAGGCGGCCGGAGTCGGGCCGCATGGGACGGTGGAGGATTCGGGACCTGAGGAGGTCACGGTGCAAGGGGCGGGAGCGCAGGGCGGGTCCGAGGGACTCGATGGCCGAGGTACATCGGGTCCGAGGTATTCGCCGGACGCTGCGCATGGTCCCGGCTCCGCCCCGGCGGGTCCGCCGCCGACCGCGCCGCAAGGTCCTGGCTTCGGGTCCGCCGGTCCGTTGCAGGCCGCTTCGCACGAT
>NZ_BAAAQM010000015.1:0-78850 GCF_039531675.1 Catenulispora subtropica | reverse complement strand
CGATTTCGGCGCCGCACCCGCCGGTCCGCCGCCGGCTGCTCCGCAAGGTTCTGGCTTCGGGTCCGCCGGTCCGCCGCCGACCGCGCCGCAAGGTCCTGGCTTCGGGCCCGCCGGTCCGTTGCAGGCCGCTTCGCAAGATTTCGGCGCCGCACCCGCCGGTCCGCCGCCGGCTGCTCCGCAAGGTTCTGGCTTCGCGCCCGCCGGTCCGCCGCCGACCGCGCCGCAAGGCCCCGCCTTCGCGCCCGCGGGTCCACCGCCCGCGGTTCCCGCCGGCCCGCCGCCCACCGCGCCTCCCGCCCCGGACCTCCGGCGCTCGGCCGCCGGGTTCGAGGCCCCGCCGCAGGATGAGCCGGTCGAGGTGCCGCGTCCGTCGCAGTCCGCGCCGGACGCCGGGGAGCACCGGCGTCGGCGGCCCGTGATCATCGGTGCGAGCGCGGCGGCTGCCGTCGTGGTGGCGATCGGGGCGATAGCGGTGTCGCAGGGGTCGTCGTCCGGCAAGAACGCCGGCGGCACCGCCCGCTCCGGCGCCGCGATGGGCTCCGGCGGTGGTGACACCGACCAGGCCACGGACGCGTCGTCGCGGCCCGTCGGGCAGGACGTCTCCGCGGGCGGCCCCATGCCGTCGGTACCCGGCTCGTCGTCTTCCTCAAGCGGCGGCCAGGCCGCCGGAAACGCCCCGACCAGCGGCGCTCCCGGCTCCTCGCACGCCCCGACCAGCGCGCCGGGCGGCACCGGGCAGCCGCCTTCCACCGGGCCGAGCGGCACCACCTCCGCGCCCGGCGGGCCGTCGACGTCCACGACCAAGCCGAGCACCTCGCCGTCCAAGTCGCCGACCGCGCCGACCACGCCGACCGTGCCGACCACGTCCAAGAACATGGGCTGCACCGGCTGGCACATCACCCACGTCGTGGCCGACGACGGCAGCGGCTACGCCGCCACCGGCACGTTCAATATGCGTTCCGGCCCCTACGCGGCCTGCTCGGCGGTCGGGACGTTCACCACCGGCCAGCACATGTACATCTGGTGCCACGTCACCAACGGCTACGGCAACGTCTGGGTCTACGGCCGCATCGAGGGGACGAACAGCCCCGCGTGGCAGTCGCTGGACAACTTCAAGAGCGGGGCCACGCTGGGCCCCGCCTGTTGAGGCCTCAGGCCAGCGGCAGCCCGGTGTAGTTCTCGGCCAGCGTGGCCGCCGCGGCGGGCGAGGTCGCCACGTAGTCCAGCTGCGACAGGTGCAACGCCGCGGTGAACGCGTCCTCGCGCGGATCCGGGTGCAGCATCGTCGTCATCCAGTTCGAGAAGTGCTGCGCCCGCCAGATCCGCCGCAGCGCCCGGTCCGAGTACTCGTTCAGGCCGGCGTCGTCGCCGCGCGCGTACCAGTCCTCGAAGGCGCGCGCGAGCAGTGTGACGTCCGCCGCGGCCAGGTTCAGGCCCTTCGCGCCGGTCGGCGGCACGATGTGCGCGGCGTCCCCGGCCAGGAACAGCCGGCCGTGGCGCATCGGCTCGGCGACGAAGCTGCGCATCGGGGTGATGCCCTTCTCGGTGATCGGGCCGCGCTCCAGCTTCCAGTCGCCCTCGACGGCGAACCGCAGCTCCAGCTCGTCCCAGATCCGCTCATCCGGCCAGTCCTCGACCCTGTCGTCCGGCGCCACCTGGAGATACAGCCTGCTGACATGCTCCGAGCGCATGCTGTGCAGGGCGAACCCGCGCTCGTGCCGGGCGTAGATCAGCTCCTCGCAGGACGGCGGCACGTCGGCCAGGATCCCGAGCCAGGCGAAGGGGTACTCTCGCGCGTACGTCGTGAGCGCGTGCTCCGGCACGCTCTGGCGGCCGATGCCGTGGAAGCCGTCGCAGGCCACGACGAAGTCGCAGTCCAGCGTGTGCTCGCCGTCGGCGTGGAAGTAGTGGATCGCCGGCGTGTCGGTGTCGATGCCGGCGATCTCCTGCGCCACCGCCTCGAACAGCAGCGGCCGTCCGGCGGCCAGGCGCAGGGCGATCAGATCCTTGACGATCTCGGTCTGGGCGTAGATGGTGACCCGGCGGCCGTCGGCCAGCGACGGGAAGTCGATCCGGTGCGAGCGGCGGTCGAAGCGCAGCTCGACGCCGTCGTGCACGAGCCCCTCGCGGTCCAGGCGCGCGCCGGCGCCGGCGGCTCGCAGCACGTCGACGGTGGCCTGTTCGAGCAGGCCGGCGCGCTGCCGGTGCTCGACGTAGGCGCGGTTGCGGGCCTCCAGGACGACGGTGTCGACGCCCGCGCGGTCCAGGAGCTGCGCCAGCAGCAGGCCGGCGGGACCGGCGCCGATGATGCCGACGCGGGTGCGGGCCGGTGCCGGGGTGGATGCCGGGGCCGGGGCCGGAGTCGGGGCCGAGGCCGGGGCCGGGGCGGGGGTCGCGCCGGTGTTCGAGGGGACTGTCATGCCGATGCTTCCTCGTCGATGCTGTTCAACACTTCTTGCGCGACGGCGAACGCGCTGTTGGCCGCCGGGACGCCGCAGTAGACCGCGGTCTGCAGCAGGACTTCCTCGATTTCCCCACGGGACAGGCCGTTGTTCAAGGCCCCGCGGATGTGGAGCGCGAGTTCCTTCTCGTGGCCGCCGGCGACCAGCGCGGTGAGGGTGACGGCCGAGCGCGTGCGGCGGTCCAGGCCCGGGCGGGTCCAGATCTCGCCCCAGGCATAGCGGGTGATGAGGTCCTGGAAACCGGCGGTGAACGGTGTGGCGGCGGCGACGGCGCGGTCGACGTGCGCGGTGCCGAGAACCGCGCGGCGGACCTCGAACCCTGACGCGAGGGGGTCGCCCTCGAAGTGGCGGAGCAGGGCGTCTGTCACGGCAGCGGGCCGATCGACGCCTGGGAGGTGCGCGGCACCCGGTAGCTCCAGCAGTCGCGCGTGGGGGATCCCGTCGGCGAGCGCACGTCCGTGGACCGGCGGCGTGGCAGGGTCCTGACGCCCTTGGACGACGAGCGTCGGCGCCTGGATCCGGCCGAGGACGGCGGTGACGTCGTGGTCCGCGATGGCTTCGCAGCACCGTGCGTAGCCTTCCGGATCGGCGGCGGCCAGGTCGCTGAGCAGGGCACGGCCGAGAGTGGAGTCGGCGGTGGCGGCCGGGTCCGCGAACCAGCGTGCCGGGCTCGTCGTGAGCAGCGGCGCGGTTCCCTCGGCGCGGACCAGTTCGGCGCGGTCCAGCCAGGGCCGGCTGCCGCCGAAGTCGGCGGAGGAGGCCAGCAGCGCCAGACGCGTCACGCGTTCCGGGTGGTCGATCGCGATCCGCGCGCCGATCGCGCCGCCGAGGGACACGCCGGCGTAGGCGAACGCGTCCCAGCCCTGCGCGTCGGCGAGGGCGAGGACGTACGCGGCCAGCTCACGGGTGGTGCGGGCGTCGGGGACGGCGGGGGAGCCACCGTGGCCCGGAAGGTCGAAACGCAGGACCCGATGACGCCGGGTGAGCGCGTCGAGCTGCGGCTCCCACAGGCGCAGGGACGTCCCGATCGACGGCCCGAGCAGTAGCGGCGTCCCGGCCGCCGGCCCGTCGAGCCGATGGTGCAGTCTCATGGGTTCTCTCTCAGGGCGCGGTCGACGAGCGCGGACGCGGCGCCGAGGTAGTCACGGGGATCGGAGACCTCCCGGCCGGCGAACCGCCGCGCCTCGGCGAGGTCGAGGAACGCGAGGTTCGCCGCCATCCGGCCGGGATGCACACGCAGCTCGGCGAGCAGCTCGGCGGCCGCCGCGGCGGACCCCCCGACCAGCCGCAGCGCCTCGCGCAGCGGCTGCCACTCCGCGTGCCACGCTCCCGCCGGACGCTCGTCCTCGGCGGCGACCGACGCGAACAGGATCGACGCCAGCGCCGGCACCTGGCGCGCCGCTGAGGCGATGAGCGCGGCCCGCACCGGATTCGCCTTGTGCGGCATGGTCGACGAGACACCCCCGGCGCCTTCGGAGACCTCCCCGACCTCGGTGCGCGCCAGGACCAGGACGTCGGCCGCGATCTTGCCGAGCGCGCCGGAGGCCAGCGCCAGAGAGGAGGCGAGATCGGCGATCGGGGTGCGGAGGACGTGCCACGGCAGGAGGGGTGTGGCGAGGCCCAGGTTGCGGGCCAGGCGGGAGACCAGGTCGAGGGCCGAGTCGACGGCGGGGTCGGTGTGGCCGGTTCGGCCGGTTCGGTCGGCTTGATCGGGTTGATCGGGTTGATCGGGTTGGCCGGCAGCCGCTGAATCAGGCTGCCCGGCCTCGGCGCCGCCGGTCGGCAGGCTGTCGGAGGCCGCGGTGCCGAAGGGCAAGCCGGTGCCGGTGGGCAAGGTGTCGGTCAGCGCCGGACTGAGTCGTGCAGCTGGTTCGGTGCCGGCGGCGACCAGTGCCGGCTCAGTGCCGCCTGGCGGAAGGTCCGTGGAGGCAGACCCGCGCTCGGCGGCGAGATCCAGGTCGGCGGTGTCGGAGCCCGCCTCCGACGCCGCCTCGGCGCCGGTCGGCGTTCGGTCGGCTCGAACACCGTCGCCGTGCTGCCCGGCGGTCAGGATCGATCGGCCGGCGTCGGCCTCGGCCATCGCCACAAAGCTCGCCAACGTCCCCGCCGCGCCCCCCAGCTGCACCGGCAGCGCCTGTGCCGTCGCCGTGACGGCACGGCGAGCCGTGATCAGCAGGTGGCGCCAGCCGGCGGCCTTCAACCCGAACGTCGTCGGCACCGCCTGCTGCGTCAGCGTGCGGGCCGCCATCGGGGTGTCGCGATGGTCGGCGGCCAGCCGGGCGGCGGCGTCGATGGCGACGTCCAGATCGAGGGCGGTCAGGGTCAGGGCGCGGCGGGCGGCGAGCATCAGGGCGGTGTCGAGCACGTCCTGGCTGGTCGCGCCGCGGTGGAGGAGGGGATCGTCCAGGGCGGCGAGCAGGGGGATCACCGGGTTGCCGCCGTCGCGGGACCGGGCGGCGAGGGCCGCGGCGTCGGGGAGGCCCGGGGCGGCCTTCACCCCCTGGGCGCGGGCCAGGGCCACCTCGACCTCGATCATCGCGTCGACCAGGGCCGCGTCGCCGGTCACCGTGGCGACCGGGCGGCCGGCCCAGATCGGTGCCAGCAGGCCGTGGTCAGCGGAACTCAAGGAACACCGTCTCCTCGGGGCCCTGGAGGTGCACGTCGAAGCGCCACACGCGCTCCCGTTCCGGGATCGCGACCAGCGTCGCACGGCGCGCGGCGGGCAGCGAGCCGAACGCGGCGTCCGCGGCGTCCGGGTCCAGGTAGACGCGGGTGTGGAGGTGGTGCAGCAGGCCACGGGCGAAGACGCACACCGACACGTACGGCTCGGGCCGTGCCACGCGGACCGCGTACGAGCCGTCGGCGTCGGTCGGGACGCGGCCGAAGCCGGTCAGCGTGACGCCGTCGCGGCCCAGGACGCGGCCCGACGTCGGATCCCGGCGCAGCGAGCCCGGGGCGCCGCCGCCGGTCCAGAACTCCAGCAGCGCGTCAGGGACCGGGGCGCCGGCGCCGTCGTGGACGACCCCGTGGAGCGTGACCGCGTCCGGATGGTCGACCGGGACGACCTCCCCGCCGCCGGGGAACGGCAGCGCGTAGCCGTAGAACGGGCCGACCGTCTGCGACGGGGTGGGAAACACGCTCATCGCCCTTCCTCCATCCACGTCGCGCCCGGGCCGTCGAGCACGATGTCCCACCGGTACCCCAGCGAGAACTCCGGCTGCGAGAGCTCGTGCACGTACGCGGCCACCAGCCGCGCCCGGGCCGCGTCGTCCGTCACCGACTGCAGGATCGGGTCGAACGGGAACAGCGGATCCCCCGGAAAGTACATCTGGGTCACCAGCCGCTGCGTGAACGCCTCACCGAACAGCGAGAAGTGGATGTGCGCCGGACGCCACGCGTTCTCGTGGTTGCGCCACGGATACGCGCCCGGCTTCACCGTGGTGAACGAATACGCACCCTGATCATCGGTCAGGCAGCGGCCCACGCCGGAGAAGTTCGGATCCAGCGGCGCCGGATGCTGATCGCGCTGGTGGGCGTAGCGACCTGAGGCGTTGGCCTGCCAGATCTCGACCAGCTGGCCCCGGACGGGCCGGCCGTCGCGGTCCAGCACGCGGCCCGAGACGGTGATGCGCTCTCCGAGGGGCTCGCCGGCGTGCTGGCGCGTCAGGTCGCGGTCCAGGTCGGTGACGTCGGTGACACCGAACACCGGACCGCTCAGCTCCAGCGCCTCCGGGTCCGAGACGGCCACGAGCGGCTGCGTGGGGTGCCGGAGGGCGGTGCTGTGGTACGCGGCATAGGCGCGGTCGGGGTGGTGCGCCCGAGCGCCGCCGTCCGCGACGTGCTTCTCATAACGCCGCCGCCACTCGGCGATCTCGGCGTCCACCGACGTCTGGTCCGGCCCCGCCATCACTCGCTCCTCGTCATGTCGCCGGCCCTCGTCACCCGCACCGAGACCCCGGTCCGCGCCACCAACTCCTCGACCGTCACTTCCGGCGCCGTCTCTACCAGCACCAGTCCTTCCGGCCCCACGTCCAGCACCCCCAGATCCGTGATCACCCGGTCCACACAGCCTCGCCCGGTCAGCGGCATCGTGCACTCCGGGACCAGCTTCGCCGTCCCGTCCCGCGCCACGTGCTCCATCACCACGACCACCCGCCGCGCGCCGTGCACCAGGTCCATCGCCCCGCCCATGCCGCGCACCAGCTTCCCCGGCACGGCCCAGTTCGCCAGGTCGCCGTGCTCCGACACCTGCATGGCGCCCAGCACCGCGGTGTCGATCTTGCCGCCGCGGATCATGCCGAAGGACAGCGCCGAGTCGAAGAACGCCGCGCCCGGCAGCACCGTCACCGTCTCCTTGCCCGCGTTGATCAGGTCCGCGTCGACGGCGCCGGGGTCCGGGTACGGCCCCACGCCGAGGATCCCGTTCTCCGAGTGCAGCACCACGTTCACGCCGGGCGGCAGGAACGACGGGATCAGCGTCGGCAGCCCGATCCCCAGGTTCACGTACGTGCCGTCGCGCAGCTCCCGCGCGGCGCGCGCGGCCATCCCGTTCCGGTCCCAGGCCATCAGAGCCGCACCGTCCGCTTCTCGATCCTCTTGTCCGCGGCCTGCTCGGGGGTCAGGACGACCACTCGGTGCACGAACACGCCCGGCAGGTGGACCTCGTCGGGGTCCAGTGAGTCCACGAGTTCCTCGACCTCCGCGACGCCCACCCGGCCGGCCATCGCCGCCAGCGGGTTGAAGTTCCGCGCCGCCTTGGTGAAGACCAGGTTCCCGAACCGGTCCGCGCGCAGGGCCCGGACCAGGCCGAAGTCCGCGACGATCGATCGTTCGAGCACATGTTCGCGGCCGTCGAACTCCCGCGTCTCCTTCGGCGGCGACGCCACCGCCACCGCACCCGGCTCGGCCGTCGAGTACCGCCACGGCAGCCCGCCCTCGGCGACCTGCGTCCCGACGCCGGCCGGCGTGTAGAACGCGGGGATCCCGCAGCCGCCGGCGCGCAGCCGTTCGGCCAAGGTCCCCTGCGGGATCAGCTCGACCTCCAGTTCGCCCGCCAGGTACTGGCGCGCGAACTCCTTGTTCTCGCCGATGTAGGAGCCGGTGACACGGCGCACGCGCCCGGCGGCCAGCAGGATGCCGAGGCCGCCGCCGTGGGCGTCGCCGCAGTTGTTGGAGACGACGTGCAGCTCGCGCGCACCCTGCGCGTGCACCGCCTTGATGAGCGTCTCGGGGATGCCGGTGAGTCCGAAGCCGCCGACGGCGAGCGTGCAGCCGTCGGCGACGTCCGCGACGGCTGCCGCCGCGTCCGGGAAGACCTTGTCCATGTTCCTCGTTCTGCGCTGTTCCTGCAGGTCAGGGTTGATTTCGGGGTGAGGTGCCGGAGGGGGGGGCGGAGGATCAGAACGGGTACGTCGGCGCCTGCCCCCGCATCGTCACCCACCGGGTCTCCGTGAACGCCTCCACGTTCGCCGCCGCCCCGCCCAGCCGGCCGCCGGTCCCGGACGTCCCGACCCCGCCGAACGGGCTGGTCGCCTCGTCGCCGACGGTCTGGTCGTTGATGTGCACGATCCCGGTCGGCACCAGGTCGGCCACCGCGAGCCCGCGCATCACGTCGCGGGTCACGATCCCGAGTGAGAGCCCGTAGTCGCCGGCCGAGGCCAGGCGCACCGCGTCCTCGACGGTGGAGAACCGCGCCACCGGCGCCACCGGGCCGAACACCTCTTCGGCGAAGGCGGGTGCGTCCGGCGGAACGTCGGCCAGCACCGTCGCCGAGTAGAACAGGTCGCGGTAGCTTCCGCCGGCCACGGCCTTCGCGCCGCCGGCCGTGCTGGACGTGACCAGGCCGTGCACCTTGTCCCGCTGGCCGGCGTCGATCAGCGGCCCCAGCATCACCGGCTCGCGGGCCGGATCGCCGACCGGCAGCGCCGCGGCCTTGGCGGCCAGGCGCTCGACGAAGTCGTCGTAGAGGCGGTCGTGCACCACGTGCCGGCCGGTGGTCATGCAGATCTGGCCCTGATGGAAGAACGAGCCGAAGGCGGCCAGGTTCACCGCGGCGTCCACGTCGGCGTCGTCCAGCACGATCAGCGCCGAGTTGCCGCCCAGCTCCAGGTGCGCGCGCTTGAGGTGGCGGCCGGCCAGCTCGGCGACGCGGCGGCCGGCCGCCGTGGAACCGGTGAAGGCGACGACCCGCACGGCCGGATGCCCGACCAGAGCCTCGCCGACATCGGCGCCGCCGGGTAGTACATGCAGGACACCCGGCGGCAGTCCAGCTTCCTCGAATATACGCGCGATGGTGACGCCGCCGGTGACAGCCGTGCGCGGATCCGGCTTCAGAATCACGGCGTTTCCGAGGGCCAGCGCCGGAGCGACGGCCCGAATGCCCAGGATGACGGGCACGTTGAACGGGGAGATGACGCCCACGACACCGACCGGGAAACGTCTGGCCAGCGAAAGACGCGGCTCTTCGCTAGGCAGGAGTTCTCCGTATGGGCGGCCGGGCAAAGCAGAGGCCTCATAGCACTCCTGCTCGGCCACGTGCAGGGCGAACTCCGCCATCGGCCGGATCGCCCCGACCTCGCGGATGTTCCACTCCGCGATCTCCTCAGCGTGTTCGCTCCATAGCCGGGCGGCCTCGCGCAGCACCGCCGCACGCTGCGTGTGGGGCGTGGCAGCCCACCGCTTCTGCGCCTCGACGGCGGATGCCGCCGCCTGCGCGACGTCGGCGGCCGACGCCCGCCCGGCGGCGCCGAGGACCCCACCGGTGGCCGGTTCGACGACCTCGATGGTGCCGCCGCCACCGGAGGTCCAGGTCCCGCCGAGGAAGACGTTGTCCCGCCACCGCGTCTCATCGAGCAACACGTCGCCTTCCTCCCACTCGTTCGACCCGCTCGGAGTGGTGCAGACGCTAGGGGGCGGTGGTCGCCGATTCAACGAAGTGTTCCGAATATTCGAACGGTCTTCGAAAGGTCGGGACACTTGCTGGTGGCCGCTGCTGGGTACCTCGACCTCTTAGTACCCCGACCGCTCAGCCCGCCAGCCCAGGCGAACCGAGATCTCGTTGGCCGTCGCCCGCAGCGGGCCCTCCAGCCGCACCACCACGGTCTCGACCGGTGCGTTCCACGTCGTCAGGTGCACCGCCAGGTTCACGGCGGCCACCACCGCGCCGGAGCGGTCGCGTACCGGTGCGGCCACCGACCGCAGGCCCGGGGCCAGCTCCTCGTCGTTCACGGCCAGGCCGTTGGCCCGGACCCGGTCCAGGACGGCCAGGAGTTGGTCGCGTCCGGTGATGGTCCGGGGCCCGCGCCGGGTCAATTCCGAGCGGTCGAGTAGTGCCGCCAGCTGCTCGGGGTCCTTGTCGGCGAGCAGGACCTTGCCCATCGAGGTGCAGTACGCCGGCAGGCGGGAGCCGACGTGCAGGGTGATGTCCATCGGGAAGCCGGTGGCGCGGCGGGAGCGGCGGCGGTCGACGTAGACCACGTCGGCGCCGTCGAGGACGGCCATGCTCGCCGGGTAGCCGGTCTCGTCGGACAGGGCCTGGAGCGGCTGTGCGGCGATGCGGGTGATCTCCATCGAGTTCAGGGCGGCGAAGCCCAGGTCGATGACGCGGGGACCGAGGGAGTACTTGCGGGTGTCCGGGTCCTGGAGCACGTAGCCGAGCTTGGCCAGGGTGGCGACGTAGCGGTGTGCGGTGCTCTTGGTCAGGCCGGCGGCGCGCGCCAGGTCCGCGATGCCGAGGACCGGGCGGTGCTCGGTGAAGGCGGACAGGATCTCCAGGCCGCGTTCCAGCGACTGGGAGAAGCCGCCGGTGCTGGTCGGCTCGGTCCCGAGGGTCGTCCGGTCTGCTGGCGTGGTCATGCGGCTCACGCTAGCCGATCGCCCATTCAGTGCACGGCCCGTACCCGAGCCGACCTGCGGATTCGAACGCCGGGCGGCTCGCTGCCGGTTTTGCCCGTTTCATCTGTCCGAAGCGGGAGAAGAGCGCCGTGTGTACGACTGGGACGAGCTGCTGCGCGAGGCCGAGCGGCGGCCTGGGAGCGGCACGGAGGGCGAGGACCGGCTGCTCCTCAACATGGGGCCGCAGCATCCCAGCACGCACGGGGTGCTCAGGCTGATCCTGGAGATCGAGGGCGAGATGGTCACCGAGGCCCGGTGCGGCATCGGCTACCTGCACACCGGGATCGAGAAGAACCTGGAGTACCGGAACTGGACGCAGGCCGTCACCTTCCTCACCCGCGCCGACTATCTGATGCCGCTGTTCAACGAGACCGTGTACTGCCGCGCGGTGGAGTCCCTGCTCGGGGTCGTGGACGACGTGCCGGAGCGGGCGAACGTCATCAGGGTCCTGCTGATGGAGCTGAACCGCATCTCCTCGCATCTGGTGGCGATCGGCACCGGTGGTATGGAGCTCGGTGCGCTGACCGTGATGACCAACGCCTTCCGCGACCGCGAGCCGGTGCTGGACATCCTGGAGGCGATCACCGGGAACCGGATGAACCACGCGTATGTGCGGCCCGGCGGACTGGCGCAGGACCTGCCGGAGGGCACCGTCGACGGCATCAGAGACCTGATCCGCGACTTCCCGAAGGCGCTTCGTGACTACAAGCGTCTGCTGAACGCGAACCCGGTGTTCCTGGGGCGCACGAAGGGAATCGGGTATCTCGACCTCGCCGGCTGCGTGGCTCTCGGCATCACCGGCCCGGTGCTCCGCGCCACCGGTCTGCCGCACGATCTGCGGAAGTCGGAGCCGTATCTGGGCTATGACACGTATGAGTTCGACGTCCCGACCGAGGACGGTTGCGACGCGTACAGCCGGTACCTGGTCCGCCTCCACGAGATGGCCGAGTCGCTGCGGATCGTCGAACAGTGCCTGGCCCGGCTGGAACCCGGCCCGGTCATGCTCGACGACCCCAAGATCGCCTGGCCCGCCCGCCTGGCACTGGGCGGCGACGGCCTGGGCAACTCCGAAGGGTGGGTCCAGCACATCATGGCGCAGTCCATGGAGGCCCTGATCCATCACTTCAAGCTGGTCACCGAGGGCTTCGCGGTCCCAGAAGGGCAGGTGTACTCGTTCGTGGAGTCGCCGCGCGGGGAGCTGGGGGCGCACGTGGTGAGCGACGGGGGGACGCGGCCGTACCGGGTGCACTTGCGGGATCCGTCCTTCACCCATCTGCAAGCGGTGCCGGTGATGGCCGAGGGCGGGATGCTGGCGGACGTGGTCGCGGTGGTGGCTTCGCTGGATCCGGTGCTGGGGGGTGCGGACCGGTGAGGTCGGGATCCGGCGGGGATCGCGGCCGGGAATCGGCGGGGGTCAGCCTCCGGCCGGGCTCACGGGCCGTGGGGCGGCGGTAGCGGCGGTCCGATGCCGCGCGATCAGGCTTTGCGCGACGTAGTACAAGATCAGCTCTTTGAGGCTGTCGTCGGTGTCGGATTCGGCGGCTTTCTCGGCCAGGAGCGGGCTTCCCCACGCCGCCGCCGCGACGGCGGCGGCGTCGATGACCCTCCGGGCGGGCTCGCGCCTGCCCGCCATGGCTCGAGCATCGGCGAGCATGCGGTCGGCGCGGATGCCGTCGAACGCCGCCGCGAGGATCGCCGCCCGGGCTAGGGCGACTGTCTTGTCCCAGGAACGTCGTCCCCGAGTGCTGATCCGCTCTATGCGGGAGAGGTAGCGGTCGGCTGTAGTGAGGTCGCCGACGTTGATGGCCTGCAGGGCCAGGTCCATCAAGTAGCCGGTCGCGTTCTTGTCGGTGTCGTCCCAGCTGTTGGCCACGTCGGCGGCTATTTCCATTCCCCATACGGGGTCCAGGTCCGTGAGACCTAGTGCGAGGTCTATCGAGGCACGGGTTCGGGCTCCTTGATCGCGCAGAGCCGCCACACTGCGCGCCAGGTCGGTGAACCTGTGACGTGCCGCCACGGGGCGAGCGGCGGCGAGGGCGGAGGCCGAGCCGATCAGGATGCGCAGTCGCTCGGGCTCGGGGTGCGTCAAGGCGATCGCCTCGGCCTCGAGGACGAGCCGTTGGGTGCGATGCGGGTCGACGACGGCGGCGAGCTCGGCGGCTGCGTTCAGCAACCGGGCCTTGTCTGTCTTGTTGACGGCGTCGTCGGCGAGCTGTTCGAGCTTGTCGGCGACTCGGGTGACGTCGGCCGGGCCGCCGCCGGCAGCGAGCGCAGGCGAAGCCGGGGTCGCCGGGGACGCTGGAAACGCCGATGGCACCGTGGGCTTCGGAACGGACGCCGTGGTGTGTTCCGGTGTGGGTGTGGGTGTGGGTGTGGGTGTGGGTGTGGGTGTGGGTGTGGGTGTGGGCGCTGGCGTGGGCGCTGGCGTGGACGCTGGCAGCAGGGCCCGCGCGGCCGCCGCCACCCTCGGGTTGTCGGTTTCGGCGATCTCCGCCAGCCGGTTCCGAGCGGCCTGGGCCAAGGCGGGGCTCTTCGTCAGCAGGCTGCCGAGGGCGTTGACCCCGCCGATGCGGATGTCCGGGGAGCGGCTGTCGAGCGCGTCGACGATGTCCTCGGGCAGCGGCACGGCCGCGGGTCGGCGGTTGCGGACCAGTCCGAAGCGGTCGGCTGTGCTCGTGCCGCGTTGCTGGGGCATCGGCAGGCCCTCGGCATGGGCGCGGGCCCGGAGATGACGGTAGATCTCGCCCATCGTGAGCAGGTGGCCGGCGGCCGGGTCGCCGTCGCGGAGGAGTGCGAGCAGGAGGCCGGTGAAGACGGTGTTGCGTTCGCCGGGGAGGACCAGGGCGGTGCCGTTGGCCGGGGCGGAGGTGAGGGTGTAGGTGCCTTCGACGTCGAGTTGGGCGAGGAGCTGCTGGTCCTCTATGGCGAGGACCTGGTCGATGGCGCGGCCGGAGAAGCAGGAGTCGAGGATGACGACCTTGAGACGTGCCGCGCTGTCCAGGCAGACGGAGCGCAGGGCCTGGTAGGGAAGTGAGGTGAAGGGCAGGCGGTCCGGGTGGGTGGCCGCCAGGGCCAGGTGGAGTTGGCCTCGGCGGTCGAGGAGGCCGTGGCCCGCGTAGTAGATCAGCAGCAGGTCCGTCGCGTCGCGGGCCGCGCGCTCCAGCAGCTCGCCGACGTCGGCGAGGGTGGCGTCGGGCGGTGCGGTCGCGCAGTGCTCGGTACCGAAGCAGCCGTGGTCGGGATCGGTGAGGACGGCGGCCAGGTCCTCGGCGTTGTGGGCGACGGCCGGGACGTCCGGGAGGCGGTCGTCGGCGCAGGCGTGGGCCGGCGTGGCGATCAGGACGGCGCGGGAGCCGCGCGGGTCGATGAGACGGAGCTCAGGACTCATCGTGGTCGGTGGCCGGGAGCTGGTCGGTGGCCGCGAACTGGTCGGCGGCCGCCAGCGACCGCCGGGCGGAGGCCGCATCGGAGGACCGGTCGGTGCCCAGCAGCTTGTCGGTGAGCTCCCCGACCGCTGTCACCTTCACCCGGTCGGCGTCAAGCTCGATCGTGCTGCCGTCCGCGCGCGTCACCACGATCCGCACCTTCGCTCCGCGCGGCTGCGAAAGGAACGTCTTCAGCGATCCCGCCAGCACGCTGACCGCGCCGCCCGTGCTCACCGCGGCCACCAGCACGTCGACCACCGCGCCGAGTTCGTGGGGGCGGGGTACCGGCCGTGCCACCTTGATCAGACCGCGCAGGTCCGGCTCGGCGGCGAGCCAGTCGGCGAGGGCCTCCAGGTCGGACGCGTCGTCGTCACCGGCGACGGCGATCGAGATGTGCTCCACTGTCCGTTCCCCCCAGGGCGGCCGCTGACATGGTGTGGTGTCGCCGGACCAGTATGGCTGGCCGACGGGGCGGCGGGAAGCGCCTTGCTCTTGACTGGGCACTGTCCGTGACTAGGTTCGAGGCATCGAACTCTGCGAAAGGGGACGGCTGTGAACCAGAAGCAGAAGTCGCGGCGGCGGCACGGGAAACTGCGGCGGCATCGGACGATCGCGCTCATTCGGAAGCACCACCTCCGGGGGCGGCACCTCGGGTAGCGAGGGCAGGCGGCGGCGCGGCCGGATCTTCTTTACATCAAGTCTTGTCGCGTAAAGCATTCTCGGCCAGACTGGCGGCATGGAGCACTTCGACGTGGTCGTGGTCGGCGCCGGGCTGTCCGGCGTCGGGGCCGGGTACCGGTTGCAGACCGAGTGTCCGGAGCGGAGCTACGTGATCCTGGAGGCCCGCTCCGCGATCGGCGGGACGTGGGACCTGTTCCGGTACCCGGGTGTGCGGTCGGACTCCGACATGTTCACGCTCGGATACCCGTTCCGGCCGTGGCGCGCGCCCAAGTCCATCGCGGACGGGGACACCATCCGGGACTACATCCGGGACACCGCGACGCGGTACGGCATCGACCGGAAGATCCGGTTCCGGACGCGGGTCGTCGGGGCCGACTGGTCGAGCGCGGACGCCCGCTGGACGGTCACGGTCGACCAGGAGGCGGAGGACGGCACCGTCGAGCGGCGGACGCTGACCTGCGGCTTCCTCTACTCGTGCGCCGGCTACTACGACTATGAGAGCGGCTACACGCCCGATTTCCCCGGCATCGGGGACTTCCAGGGCACGGTCGTCCACCCGCAGTTCTGGCCCGAGGACCTGGACTACGCCGGCAAGCGGGTCGTCATCGTCGGCAGCGGGGCCACGGCGGTCACGCTGGTGCCGGCGCTGGCCCGGGACGCCGAGCACGTCACCATGCTGCAACGCTCGCCGACGTGGATCAGCCCGGTCCCCGGCCGCGACAAGGTGGCCGACCGGCTGCGCGCCGTGCTGCCCGCGCGGGCCGCGCACCGGATCATCCGCGCCAAGAACATCGCCTTCACGATCGGCGTCTACCAGTTCTGCCGCCGCCGCCCCGAAGCCGCCCGCCGCCTGCTCACCAAGCTCGCCACCCGTTTCCTGAAGGACGAGCAGTTGGTGCGTGAGCACTTCACCCCGAGTTACAACCCGTGGGAGCAGCGGCTCTGCGCGGCGCCGGACGCCGACTTCTTTCGCGCGATCCGCGGCGGGAAGGCGGAGGTGGTCACCGACCACATCGAGGAGTTCACCCCCGAGGGGATCCGCCTGAAGTCCGGGAAGGTCCTGGAGGCCGACGTCATCGTGACCGCGACCGGCCTGCGGCTGCTGGCGTTCGGCGGCATCGCCCCGCGCGTCGACGGAGTCGAGGTGCCGCTGTCCGAGCAGTTCGTGTGGCGCGGCGCGATGGTCACCGGCATCCCGAACTTCGCGGTGTGCATCGGCTACACGAACGCGTCCTGGACGCTGCGCGGCGACCTGACCTCGCGGCTGGTGTGCAAGATCCTGAACCACATGGCGACGCGCGGCCACCCGGCGGTGGTGCCGGTGCCGGACGGCACGCTGCGCGAACGCCCGCTGCTCGATCTGAGCTCCGGCTACATCCAGCGCTCCATCCAGGAGTTCCCGCGCGCCGGACACCGCAGCCCGTGGCGCGTACGGCAGAACTACATCCTGGACGCCGCGACCACCATGCGGACCGACCTCGACAAGACGTTGCACCCCGCGAAGCGGGAGGCGGCGAAGGCGAACGTGGATGCGAAGGCGGGAGCGCGGTCGTGACGGAGGAGCGGGTGGCGGAGTCGGCGACCGGCTCCCCGAAGGACCTCGTGCCCGGCCCGGCGCCGAAACTCGCGCCGTTCCGCTTCAACGGCGCGGTGGCAGTCGTCACGGGCGCGGCCGGCGGTATGGGTGAGCAGCTCGCCTACGGCCTCGCACTGCGCGGCAGCCACCTTGTCCTCGTCGACCGCGACCCGGACCGGCTCGCCGCCGTGGCCGGGACCGTGGCGCGACGGCGTCCCGAGACCCGGGTGCGGACCTTCGTCGCGGATCTGGCCGACGCCGGCGCCGTGACCCGGCTCGCGGCCGACGTCCTGGCCGCCGAGCCGGTCCTCAACCTGCTGATCAACAACGCCGGGGTGGCGCTGGCCGGGACGTTCGAGGAGACCTCGGCGGAGGAGTTCGACTGGGTCCTCGCCGTCAACTTCGCCGCGCCGGTCGCGCTCACCCGCGCGCTGCTGCCGCGCCTGCGCGAGTCGGCCGGCAGCCACATCGTGAACACCTCCAGCCTGTTCGGCCTCATCGCGCCGCCCGGCCAGACCGCGTACTCGGCCAGCAAGTTCGCGCTCCGGGGCTTCACCGAGGCACTGCGCCACGAGCTGGCCGGCGAGGTCGGCGTCACCAGCGTGCACCCGGGCGGCATCAAGACCCGCATCGCTCTGGACGCCCGCGTCGCGGCCCGCGCCGACCAGGCGCAGACCGCCAAGGCCATGCGAGCGTTCAACAAGGTGCTGACGTACCCGGCCGACCGGGCGGCCGGGCGCATCATCGAAGGCGTGCGCCACCGGCGCGGCCGGGTGCTGATCGGCATGTCGGCGCGGATTCCGGACGGGCTGGCCCGCCTGTTCCCGGCGACGTACTGGGAGCAGTTCGTGCGCCTCAACACCCGTGCCGGCCGCCGGCGTTAGCAACCGGAGCTGGAGACGGTAGCTGGAGACGGGAGCTGGAAACGGCAGCTGGAAACGGCAGCTGGAAACGGCTCAGCGGTCCGAGCGCGCGTCGATGAGCAGCAGGAACGCGAGCGCGACGGCGACGATGCAGGCGATGAGGATGACCAGGCCCATGGGGAACATGTGCGACTCCTCGGTTCGGGGTGTTTCTTAGAGCTTCGAACCGGTCGGGTCAGGCGTCCAGAGCTGAATGGGCGGCAACCGCGACGACCCTGACCCTTCCCACGTTACTCCCGAGCTTGGCACCCCGCGCTGATCTATCCTCGAGACCATGCGTGCCGCCATCCTCGTCGAGGGAGTGAGCGATTCCGCAGCTCTGCATGCCCTGGCGAAGCGTCAGGGGCGCGATCTGACCGCCGAGGGCGTCGAGATCCTCGTCATGGACGGCGCCACCAACGCCGCGCGCTACCTGCGCGAGTACGGGCCCGCCGGACAGGGCCTCAAGCTCGCCGGGCTGTTCGACGAGGCCGAGGAGCGGTTCTTCCGGCTGGGGCTGGCGCGCGCCGGGTTCGAGCCGGGGCCGGAGACCGAGGACCTGGAGGAGCTCGGGTTCTACGTCTGCCGCGCTGATCTGGAGGACGAGCTCATCCGCGCGGTCGGGGCCGAGCAGGTGTTGCGGATCGTCGCCGCTGAGGGGGAGGAGCGCTCGTTCCGGACTCTGCAGCGGCAGCCCGCGATGCGGGACAAGACACTGCTGCACCAGTTGCGGCGGATGATGGGCGGGCGGTCCGGGGGCAAGGAGCGGTGGGCGCGGTTGCTGGCCGAGGCGGTGCCGCTGGATCGGGTGCCCCGGCCGTTGGACATGGTGCTGGCGCGGTTGTGAGACACGGCGTCGCAGGGGCCTGACGCCCCGCAGCGGGGTCGGCGCGCGGGGCGTCAGGGTTCTCAGACGGCGGTGCCGTCAGGGGGAGCGGACGTCGTCAGCAGACGCCGCCGTCGGTCCACACGTTCTGCGAGTTGCTGCCGGGCGTGTCGCCCTGGGTCCACCACTTGGCGGTCCACTTGTGGGCCGGGCTGCCGTACTGGACCACGGCGCCGCCGCTGTAGGCGGTGCTGGCGCTCCACACCGGGAGGGTGCAGGTGCCCGGCGGCGGGGTGGTCGAAGGACCGCACACGCCGTCGTCCTGCCACACGTTCTGCGAGTTGGCGCCCGGGACGTCGCCCTGAGTCCACCACTTCGCGGTCCAGGCGTGGCCGTTGTATGACACCACCGCGCCGCCGTTGTACGCCGTGGTGGAGCTCCACGCCGCGGCGGTGCAGCTGCCGCCGGTCGGCGTCGTCGACGGGGACGTCGACGGCGTCGTGGACGGCGTCGTGGTCGGCGTGCTGGACGTCGGCGGCGGGGGCGGCACGGCGACGCCCGCGAACTTCGCCGTGTACTTGGTGAAGTCCCAGTCGCTCTGCGGGACCGAGGAGCAGGCGCCGGAGAGCTGGCCGTTGTTGTTCGGCGGGTTGCACTGGCGGTCGCGGTTCACCGACCAGTACGTGTACCGCGCCAGGCCGTGGCTGGTCGCATAGTCCAGGACCGTCTGGAAGTCGCTCTGGTAGAAGTACTCGGCCGCGTCCGTGCGGCCGTTCATCATCGACACGCCTTCGTGCTGGTAGGCGGTCGTCGAGTCCCAGCCCATGTGGGACGTGAGCAGCCCGTGGAACGCCTCCAGCGCCGCGACCTGAGCCGACGCGCCGCTGAAACCGCCGTCGAACGGCATGATGGAGAAGTTGTTCGGGGTGAACCCGATCGAGTGCGCCTGGTCCAGCAGCTGCGTGCCGAACCAGCCGGTGCCGGCGCTGGTGCCCGGGATGGTCACCGACACGTACAGGCCCGGGTTGTCGCGCTGCAGGGTCTGCGCCGCGCCGAGCTCGTTGGCGATGGCCGCGGTGTTCTCGTACTCCGGCTCTTCGAGGTCGAAGTCGATCGCGTGCAGCCCGTACTTGTCGACGACCTGCTGGTACGCCGCCGCGGTGGCCGCGACGGTGCCGCAGGTCTGCCCGAGCTTGGTGCCGCCGTAGCCGCCGACCGACACCGAGACGTCGCCGCCCTTGCCGCGGATCGTGGAGATCACCGAGGGGATGGTGCTGTCCGAGCTGATCGGGCTGGTGCCGCCCCACGTCGGCGAGCAGCCGCCGCCGTCGGGGGCCAGGATGAAGGCCAGCTGGAAGGCCTTCTGGCCGGTGGCGTCCATGACCGCCGAGACGTCCGGCGGGGAGTTGTCCTCGGGCATCAGATACGGCGCCGAGGCGTACCAGGTGCTGGGGAGCGCGGCGGTGGCGCTGGGCGCCGCGCTGCTGGAGGTGGCCAGTGCGATGGTGGTGCCGGCGGCGAGCGCCAGCGCGGTGACCGGCAGCGCCAATCGCCGTTTCAAACTCGCGGTTGCCATGGATTCTCCGAGGGTGGCGGGAGGGAAGGGGGACTCCGGAGTCGCGAAACATGATTGGACTAGACCAGTTCCCTGTCAAGGGTTCCGGGTAAAGCGCGGGCAAACAAGGGTCAAGTAAGGGTTCACGGGGGATTGACCTGCGAGAAAAGATCAATGGTTTAGACCCTTGACAGGGTTCAGTGGTCTACTCCACTTTGTGTGTCAGGGCGTTGCCTCAAACGCCCGCCCGTCACCCACCAACCACTCTTCAAGGAGGCGCAAAGGCGCCGCTGACCGATTTGTACGTCACTTTCCCGCCACCACGGAAAGGTACGGACCCACCCCATGACTCCCACAGCACCGGGCCGCCGCCGCATGGCAGTGCGCACCGGAGCACTCCTCGTCGCGGCGATCGCCGCGACCGCGACGGCGCTGGCGCACAGCGCCTCGGCCGGACCGGCGTCCCCCGCGGCCACCGGCGGCAGCGTGTACTCCGTGGCGCCCTACGTCGACATGTCCAACGGCCAGGAAGGGCTGCTGGACACCGCGATCACCGGCCACGGCCTCAAGGCCTATACCGCGGCGTTCGTCATCGGCGCCGGCTGCAACCAGATCTGGGGCGACACGCTCCCGATCGGCAACGACTCCTACACCGACCCGGAGATCGCGCGCGCCAAGTCCGAGGGCGCCTCGGTCATCATCTCCTCGGGCGGCGCCGCCGGCGAGCCGCTGGCCTGGACCTGCACCACGCAGAGCACGATCAACGCCGGGTACGCGGCGATCGTCGACGACTACGGTGTGAACCAGCTGGACTTCGACGTCGAGGGCGCGGCCGTGGCCGACGGCCCGTCGATCGCGCGGCACTTCGTCGCCGTCAAGGCGCTGCAGGCCTCGCACCCGAACGTGAAGTTCTCGATGACGCTGCCGGTGCTGCCCGACGGCCTGACCCTGGACGGCGTCAACCTGCTGAAGGCGGCCAAGAGCGCCGGCGTGAAGATCGACGTGGTCAACGTCATGACCATGGACTACTACCAGGGCCAGCAGGACATGGGTGCGGCGGCGATCAAGGCCGCGCAGAGCACGCTGGCGCAGATGCAGTCCGTCGACCCCAGCTACACCTGGGCCAACGTCGGCATCACGCCGATGGTCGGCACCAACGACGACGGCTCGACGTTCACCAGCGCCAACGCGCGCTCGGTGGAGTCGTTCGCGGCGAGCAACGGCGTCGGCCGGCTGGCGTTCTGGTCGGTCAACCGCGACCAGCCGTGCGGCGGGCTCGCGCCGTCCGGCACCGTGACCCCGGCGGCGTCCTCGACCTGCAGCGGCGTCGGCGACGCGAAGTTCGCGTTCACGGACGCGTTCGTGCCGTACACCGGCAGCGGCGGCGGGACGACCGGCGGGACCACCACCGGCGGGACGACGGGCGGGACGACCGGCGGCACGACGGGTGGCACCACCGGCGGGACCACCGGCGGCGGCACCTGCACGGCGTCACCGTGGAGCGCCACCACGTCCTACGCGCCGAACGACGTCGTGTCCTACAACGGGCACAGCTACACGGCGCTGTACTGGTCGACCGGCGTGCAGCCGGGCTCGGCCATCGCGTGGAACATCTGGAAGGACGACGGCGCCTGCTGATCGCCTGACCGGCCCGAAGCGGCCGCCGTCGCCCGGCGCTGGGTGGTGCCGGGCGACGGCGGCTTCTGCGCGGGCCGCCGGAGAGGCGATTTCGGCTGCCGGACCCGAAACGGGGAGGTGTCCCACCACTTGGCAGCCGCATCCCTCCCCGCGGACTTGCTAGGTTGGTGGCCGTGGGCGAGGTGCTGAGCGGTGGAATCACGAACGCGGGCGCGGTCGTCCGGCATGGCGAGATCGTGGACCGCCCGGCGCAGGCGCACGCACCGGCCATTCATCGCTTTCTGGACGCGCTGGCGGAGCACGGATTCACCGGCGCTCCCAAGCCCGTCGGCCTGGGTGACGGCCGTGAGCAGCTCACCTACGTGGCCGGCGACGTCGCCCTTCAGCCGTATCCCGCCTGGTCGATGACCGATGCGGCACTGGCGTCGGTCGGCGCGCTCCTTCGGCGATTCCACCAGGCGTCGTCGGCGATTCCGCTGGAGCCGGGCGTCCCGTGGGCCACGGGCCTGGCCGATCCGCACGGCGGCACGATGCTGTGCCACAGCGACACCTGCGTGGAGAACGTCGTCTTCCGCGACGGCGAGGCATACGGCCTGATCGACTTCGACCTGGCCGCACCGGGACGCCCGCTCTGGGACGTCGCGATGGCCGCACGCTACTGGGTCCCGATGCTCGACCCCGAGACGGCCGCGCGATTCCCGTCCTACGCCGGCCTCGATCCGGTGCGCCGCCTGCGGATCCTCGCCGACGGCTACGGGATGTCAGCCGAAGATCGAACCGAGTTGCTCAGCGTCGTCGACGAAGTGATCGTCGTCGAGCGCGCGGACATCGCCGCCGGGCTCGAAGGCGGCGACGCGGCATTCGTCAAAGCCTTCCACGACCACGGCGGGTGGCTCACGTGGGACCGGCTGCAGGCGTGGCTCGCGGATCAGCGCACGACGTTCCTTGCCGCGTTGACGCAGTAGATCCTTCGCTGAAGCCGGCGTCACGGAGCGACGTACCCGAACACGCTCTCCGCGAGCGCCGCGGTGTCGGCCACGCTCATGCCGACCGGGCCCTCGACCGCACCCAGGAACAGGTTGCCGTGCGTGCCGCCGGTCCAGACGCAGAGGGTGTACTTGGTCGGCAGCATGCCGCAGCTCATCACCAGTGAGTACCTCATGGCGTGGGCGCCGAACTTCTCCTGCGCGACGATCCCGGTCGCACCGAGTGCGGACAGCGTGCCGTCGACGACGTTCGGCAGGGGCGGGGTCGGGCGCAGCTGACCCAGGACCACGATGATCGAGGTGGCGTTGGACTCGGCGTCGCCGTACCCGGTGGCGCTCAGATCCGTCAGCACCGGCTTGTACTGCTTCGCGATCGCCTGGTACACGCGTGAGCCGGCGCCGAGGTCGGCGGTCTTGTGGATCGGCAGACCGGACGGGGCGACGCTGTCCATCGCCTCGACGACCTTCTGCCGGTCGCCGGTCGCGCTGGCCGGGAGGACACCGGTCGAGGACGACGAGGCCGAGGTCGGCGTGGTGGCCGGATCGGCCGCGGAATCCGGGGCCGTCGGTGAGCTCGCCGA
Source organism: Catenulispora subtropica (assembly GCF_039531675.1). Lineage (NCBI taxonomy): Bacteria > Bacillati > Actinomycetota > Actinomycetes > Catenulisporales > Catenulisporaceae > Catenulispora > Catenulispora subtropica. The sequence continues at coordinate 56,325 of NZ_BAAAQM010000015.1, read as the reverse complement.
GGGAGCTGAGGACAGGCCGCTCTTAGGAGCCGAGGACTTCCGGGCCGACGGGGTCGAGCCGCTCGCCGTGACACCGCCGCCCGGGGACTCCACCGTCGAGGTCACCGACGGCACCGACGGGACCGCCGCGCCCGGCGAAGCCTCCGGCGTCCCCTTCGAAGCGCATCCCGTCAGGCCGAGGGCCAGCGCTGTCGCCGTCGCCGTAGCCGTCGCCCACGCTGCCCCGATGCGCCCGGCTCGTGTCCCGTCCATCTCCGCCCCCTGGGGTGTGGTGCTGCTGTGCTGTCAGGAGTGACGGTAGGCGCGGGACGACGAGCCTGAGATCCGGTATTCGCCTAGTGCAGCGTCGCGTCGGTCTTACGGGGGCGGTTCGCTGCGGCGCTGGCGCTGCACTACAACTAGCGAAGGCGAAATCAAGCCTCTGCCGGTGTGGGTACTGGCCCCGGCCCCGGCCCCGGCGCCGGCTCCGGCTCCGGGCAGGTCTCGCGGAGCACCTGCCGCCGGGTCGGGATCGTCGCCGCGATCGAGGCCGCGGCAGCCGCCACCCCGCAGCCGATCAGCAGTCCGGTCGTGAATCCGGTCTTCGACGGCAGCCGGCGGCCGCCGAAGTCGGTGGTCAGGTGGGCCAGCACGATGCCCATCACCGCCGCCGAGGTCGAGGTGCCGACCGAGCGCATCAGGGTGTTGAAGCTGTTGGCGGAGGCGGTCTCGGACATCGGGACCGCGGCCATGATCAGGGCCGGCATGGCGCCGTAGGCGAGGGCCACGCCGGTGTTGATGACGCAGCTGACCAGGAGCAGGGTCCAGGTCGAGCCGATCAGGCCGGCTGAGATCCCGTATCCCAGGGCGATGACCAGCGAGCCGGCGGTCAGGGTGAACTTCGCGCCGCGCCGGGCGGAGAGCTTCGCGCCCAGCGGTGACACCAGCATCATCATCAGGCCGGCCGGCGCCATCCACAGGCCCGCGGCCTGCATCGACTGGCCCAGGCCGTAGCCCGTGGCCTTCGGCAGCTGGAGCAGCTGGGGCATGATCAGCGACTGCGCGTACATCGAGAAGCCGACCACCACCGACGCCGCGTTCGTCAGCAGCACCTGCTTGCGCGCGGTGACGCGGAGGTCCACCAGCGGTGCGTCCGAGCGCAGTTCCCACCAGCCCCAGAGCACGAACACCACCGGGGCGGCGACCAGCAGGCCGAGCGTCGTGGGCGCGCCCCAGCCCCAGTCCGCGCCCTTCGACACGCCGAGCAGCAGGCAGATCAGCCCGGCGCCGAGGCCCACCGCGCCGACGGCGTCGAAGCCGCCGGTCGCGCGGGGCGGGACCGCGGGGATGATCCGCCAGATCAGCACGCCGACCGCGGCCGACAGCACCGCCGAGACCCAGAACAGCACGTGCCAGCTGGCGTGCTCGGCGATCGCCGCGGACAGCGGCAGGCCCAGCGCGCCGCCGATGCCGAGCGAGGAGCTGATCAGCGCGATCGCCGAGCCCAGGCGCTCGGCCGGGACCAGGTCCCGCAGGGCGCTGATGCCGATCGGGACCAGGCCCATGCCCATGCCCTGCAGGCCGCGGCCGGCCACCATCGAGGCCAGCGAGCCGCCGGTGGCGCACACCACCGAGCCGGCCACCAGCGGGACGGTGCAGGCCAGCAGCATCAGACGCTTGCCGTAGAGGTCGCCGAGGCGCCCGACGGCCGGGGTGGTCACGGCGCCGGCGAGCAGCGTCGCGGTCACCGCCCAGGAGGCGTTGGACGCGGTGGTGTGCAGCAGCGTGGGCAGCTCCCCGATCAGCGGCACGATCAGGGTCTGCATCAGGGAGGCGACGATGCCGGCGGTGGCCAGGACGGCGACGACGAGGTGGGTGGCGGGAGCCGGGCGGGCGGCCGTGCCGGGGGAGCCGGTGGGGCCGCCGCTCATCGCGGGAGCCCGGGGCGACGAGAGGTTGCTTGCGGCATCCACATAATGATGTGCACGATACATACGATGTGCATGATGCACAATGGTCCGTAGGATGGCCCCATGGACAAGCGCACCGACCTCGTCGAGTTCGAGAGCATGCTGCTGGGCCGCCACGTCCACATGAGCACCCGCTCCATCGGCGACGACGGCGAGCTGGAGCGCGGCGCCTACATCCTGCTCAGCCGGCTGGAGGTGGAGGGCGCGCTGTCCATCGGGCAGCTGGCCGAGGCGTTCGACCTGGACGTGTCCACCCTCAACCGGCGGACCGCCGCCCTGACCAAGGCCGGGCTGATCGAGCGGATCCCGGATCCGGAGGGCGGCATCGCCCGCAAGTTCCGGCTGACGGAGGAGGGGGAGCGGCGGCTGCAGGAGGGGCGGGCCTGGATCATGGCGGGACTGGACACGATCCTGGAGGGATGGAGCCCGGAGGACGTCGAGGCGTTCGCCGGCTACCTCCGGCGGTTCAACACCGACATCGAGCGGGTGTCCGGGCGGCCGTGGCCACGGCCGTGAGGGATCTCGGCGCGGCCATACTCACCAGGCAGTGGAACCCGATCTCAGAAGCTTCACGTACTCTCGGACGCGCAACACGTCGTCGGGGAGGCAGCTGTCCCAGCCCTCGTCCAGCCGCATCCAGGTCGCGGGCTGTCCGGCCTCCGGGATCAGCGGCTGTTCCGGGTCGCCGATCGCGGCATAGGACAGCGAAAGCGTCGCCGGCAACCCCGGGTGGAACGACCGCACCGTCACCGCGGCGGGCCGCTCCAACAACCGTGGCCGCAACCCGGTCTCCTCGGCCAGCTCCCGGGCCGCCCCATCGCGCGGACACTCTCCAGGCTCGACTTTGCCACCCGGCGGAACCAGCCCACGCACCGGATGCCTGACCAGCACGATCTGCTCCAGGGCCGGATCCAGGACCCACACCTCCGCGCCCAACGGCTCCACGACATCCGCCAGCGCAGACCGCAACCAGGCCCTGGCCCCGTCGAACTCCAGCATCGCGGCCTCGGCGTCAGCGGCGGCGGCATCAAGCGGACGCTGCTCGAACACGCTACGCATCATTCGCGACACGCTACAGACCGCCACTGACGCCACCGTGGTGCATTTCGGGGGGTCCGGCGTGGCCGAAGGCCGGGTCAGACCCGGCGAGCTTCGCGCCAGACGGCGACCGCGGCGGCCGCGGCGGCCAGCGCCGCGAAGCCGTGCACGGTGCCGATCGACCAGGTCAGCCCGGCCGCGGCGCCGCCCCAGGCGCCGAGTGTGTACGCGACCCACACCGCGGTCAGCAGCATGATCGCCCGCCGGGCCTTGCGTCCGGGGTCGTCGGCGAACGTGGAGATCAGCGCGACCAGGGTGCCGGTGAGCGTGGTGGTCGTGACACCGCGCATCGCGACCCCGGCGGCGTACACGCTCTGCACGCCCATGGCGGCGGCCGCCAAGCCCAGGCGGATCTCGCGCGGCGTGCCGGCCAGCAGCACGACGGTGCCGAGCATGAGGGCTTCGAGGATCAGCAGGAGCCACGGCGGCTCGGTGTCGCCGGCGAGGCGGGCGCGGCGCAGGGGAATCACCGAGGCGGCGACACCGAGACAGAACCCGATGAGGGAGGCGAGCGGGCCGTAGGTGTCGGTGCCCGCCGCGACGTGGACGCGGATGTGCGACGGGCCGGGGAACGCGCGTTCTGCGACCTGCACCGCGAGGAAGACCGCGTTGCCGGTCTGGTTCGCCACGAACACCTCGCCGGAGCGCACGTACGCGACCGCGTCCACCCAGCCCGCGATGGCTGTGAGCAGCACCATCAGCCCCGCCGTGCCGTGCACCCCGCGCCCTCGCCTCACGGATATCAGGATGGCGCGACGACGGCGGCGGGCGCCGCAGGCGCGCGGGCGGCGGAACGATTCCACAGTTCCGCAGCGACCTGACAGAATGACCGGCCATGCAGGGCGATCTGACGGGTCTGGTGCTGGACGACCGCTACCTTCTTCAGGAGCGGCTCGGCGCCGGCGGCATGGGCGAGGTGTGGCGGTGTCGGGATCAGCGCATCGGGCGCGACGTGGCGGTGAAACTGCTGCTGGACTTGCGGCTGAACGCCGAGATGGAGGCGCGCTTCGAGCGTGAGGCCCGGGTGGCCGGCGGGCTGTCCAGCCCCTCGATCGTCATCCTGCACGACTACGGGCACGGCGACCTGGCCGGCCGCGACGTGCCGTACCTGGTCATGGAACTGCTCAAGGGCCGCACCCTCGGCCAGATCCGCAACGACGAACGCACCCCCCGCAGGGTCCTGACCTGGGGTGCGCAGGTGTGCGCGGCTCTGGAGGTCGCCCACCGCGCCGGTGTCGTGCACCGCGACATCAAGCCCGGCAACGTGATGATCACCGACGACGGCGCCCTGAAGGTCCTGGACTTCGGCATAGCCCGCGTCATCGAGGACGGCAAGACCCGCGGCGGCCTCACCGCCGACGGCACGGTCATCGGCACGGCGGACTACATGTCGCCGGAGCAGGCGGCCGGGCAGCCGGCGGATGCGCGGAGCGACCTGTACTCGTTCGGGTGCTTGCTGTACTTCCTGGTCACGGCACGCCCGCCGTTCACCGCCGATACGTTCTTCGGCATGCTGCAGAAGCAGCTGAACGAGACACCCGAGCCGCCGAGCAAGTACCGCCCGGGACTGCCGCCGGAGCTGGACGGGCTGATATTGGCGCTGCTGGCGAAGGACCCGGCGGCGCGGCCGCCCGGGGCGACGGTGGTGCGGGAGGCGCTGGAGCGGATGCTGCCGGCGCCGGGTCAGGGGGCGGCGGCGGCGAAGCCGCCGACCGGCGAGGAGCCGACGAAGGCGGATCAGGGGGCGAACGCGACGACGACGGCAGTGGCGGTGGCTGGTGGGCACGTCGCCGGCGCTGCCGACGCTGCCGGAGCCGCTGGGCCTGCCGGAGCTGCCGGAGCTGCCGGAGTGGCAGGTGCTGCCGGCGTAGTCGGAGCCGCGGGATCTGCCGGAGTCGGGGCAGCTGGTGGCGCTGGCACTGGAGCTGGTGGAGCTGCCGGAGCCCCTGGCACTGGCCCTGGTGGCGTCGCGGACGCTGCCGGAGCTGCCGGAGCCACCGGACCCGCCGGCGTCGGCGTCGCCGGAGCCACCGGACCCGCTGGCGTCGGCGTCGCGGGAGCCGCAGCGATCGGCGGGCAGCCGACGCAGGGCCCTGGTCCGGCACCGAGTCAGCCCTCGAAGCCGGTGGCCGGGCAGCCGCCCGCAGCGGCGAACGCCGGTGCCGTCGCGCCGGTGACGGGCCAGCCTTCGAATTCGGCTGGCTTCAGCCAGGTTCTCGCCTCGCCGCAGCCGCCGGCCGGGCCGGGTCAGCCTGCCGGCGCACCTGGTCCCGTCCCTCCGCACATCCCGATGCAGCCGCCGACCCATCCGCCCACCCAGGTCGGCGAGTGGTCCACGACGCGCGTCGTCCCCGCCGAGTTCGGCGGGCGCGGGGACGCGGCGACCGAGGAGGCGGCCAAGAAGCCTGATTCGCGCATATCCCGCCGCAAGCTGCTGCTGGGCGTGGGCGGATTGGCGGGTGCGGCGGTCGCGGGTGGCGGTGCGTACGTCGCGTTGGGCGGCAAGGACAAAGCGACCGGCACCGACGCCGCCGTCAGCCGCGGTGCGACCGGGAGCGCGACCACGGCGCCGTCGAACGTCGCGGCCACCGGGGCGACGAGTGCCACGTCGGCTTCGAGCGCGGATTCCGCGCCGTCCTCCTCGGCCTCCTCCTCGGAGCCGGCTTCGGAGTCGCCGACGTCGGCGGCCGGGTCGCAGCCGCCGCTGGCGGTCGGGAGCACGCCGGCGGGGTCGTTCGAGATCCCCGGGCAGCCGTTCATCGACTGCCGGTTCATCAACGGGGGCAAGGCGCTGGTCGTCACCGACGACGCGAACGGTGTGCAGGTCGTCGACGTCACCAACCTGGCGGGGACGCACACGGTCGCGAGCATCCCGATCCCGCTGGCGGACGGGAAGCTGGTGCCGATGCTCAGCCTGGACCACAGCCCCGAGCGGGGCACGCTGGTGCTCGGCGGAGCCGGCGGGCTGGCGCTGTGGGACGTGAAGGACCCGACGAAGCCGGTGGCGCTCTCCAGCCGCGGCGACGTCAACGGCGACAAGGTCAACCACGTCGCGTTCAACCACGACGGCAGCAAGGTCGTCGTCGCGACCGCCGACTCCGACTCCGACCACGCCAACGGCAGCTGCGTGATGGACGTCAGCGACCCGAAGAACCCGGTGCAGTGGAGCACGCTGACCCCCGCCACCCGCGACACGCTGGGCCAGGCGATGTTCTCCAGCAACGACAAGTACATCGTCTCCACCGGCGACGGCGGCTACAGCGCCGGCACGGTGTTCCAGCTCTGGGACTCCTCCGACCTGCACAACGTGCGCCCGGTCGACTCCGCCGTCTGGTGGAACCGCGACGGCGACAAGACCAACATCAGCGCCGCGCTCTACGTCGTCTTCGGCGGCCCGTGGAACACCCTGGTGGTGGGCATGGTGAGCGCTGACTCCAAGAGCCAGGACCTGCAGTTCCTGGACTTCAGCAAACCGCAGTCCCCGGCGAAGCAGTGGTACGTCCAGAGCACCTCCGGCGCGGCCGCATTCCACCCGACCCGCCCGATCGTCGCCATCGGCGACGCCCGCTCCGGCGCCACCACCCTCTACGACATGACGGACCCACACCACCCCAGCCAGATCGCCCGCCTCGTCGCCGACGCGGGCAACGTCGTGCAACTCGCCTTCAGCCCGGACGGCAGCGTGCTGGCCGCAGCGGTCCAGCGCGACGGGAGCGGGAGCAACAACAACGCGGTGATCTACTTCTGGAAGATGTAGGTGCGTCTCACCCCGCCCTCCGCGCGATGTCGACCATGTGACGCATGACCGGCACGGGGAGGGCGGGGTTCCTCGCGGCGGCATAAGCGCTCGTCTCATCAAGCAACGCCGCTACGTGTGCCGCGGGGGACAGGCGCGGATGTAGGAGTGCCTCGGCCCGGACGAACGGATCCGGATCGCCGGCGAGCCGGTCGACCAGATCGGCGTCCGCGGCCTCGTCGCTGAGTGCCAGGATCCGCAGGTGGGGGTCGGGGTCGTCGGCGTGGTGGAGGAGGCCGGTCTTCGGGAAGTTCGGGTGGCTCCGTGGCGGGTCGGCTGGTGGCAGACCCCGCGGCCACCGGTTCCAGACGTCGAGCAGGACGTCGGGCGGGGTGTCGTCGCAGGACCCGGCCAGGATGACCGGTATGGCGGGGTCATGGTCGCGCAGAAGCATCTCCAGAACGTCCGGGGGCAGGTATCTGGCGTGCGCCACGCTGCGGCGGACCGCCGGGTTGGGGGACGTGGCGAGTTGGCGCATGGCGTCGGCGTTGTCATGCAGCGCGGCGATCCACCATGGGCACTGTGTGGCGAGCCCGGGGTGGGGTTCGGGGACCTGCGCCGCCCACTCCGCGATCTCGGCGGGGGTCGAGGGCGGTACGGCGTCATCGAAACACGTGTGCTCGGCTCGCCGACGTTCCGCGAACGCGCGTCCCGCCTCGTCGTCGAAGGAGGCGATCAGCCGGTCCCACTGGTCCGGGGTGAGATGGCCATGTTCGGCCGCGGCGAGCCGCACCTTGAGGTTCGGATGGGTGAGTGCGGCGTCCCGCGCTGCGGCGGGGAGGTCGTGGCGGGCCAGGGGAGTGAACCGGTAGTGCCCTTCGACCCCGTCGAACAGCTCGATGATGAGCTCGGCCGGAGCGTTTCGGTTGTAGCTCAGCGCGCTCACCCACTGTGCTGATGCCTTCGGAGTGGCATCCTCCAGCGCGGCCCAGTCGGACCAGCCGGTCCAATCGGCCCAGTCGGACCAGCCGGTCCAGTCGGCCAAGTCGGACCAGCCGGCCCAGACTCCGTCCCCCCGCTCCATTCCCCCTACCAGCCCCGCTCCCGCCACTCCACCAGGTGGGGCCGCTCCGCTCCGAGCGTCGTGTCCTTCCCGTGGCCCGGGTACACCCATGTCTCGTCCGGCAGCCGGTCGAAGATCTTCACCACCACGCCGTCGTACAACGAGGTGAACTTCTCCGGGTCCTTCCAGGTGTTACCCACACCGCCCGGGAACAGGCAGTCGCCGGTGAACAGGTGCGGGATGCCCGTGGGGTCCCGGTACAGCAGTGCGATCGACCCCGGCGTGTGGCCGACCAGGTGGATCGCCTCCAGCTCGATGTCCCCGACGCGGACCCTGTCCCCGTCGTCGACCGCGTTCGCCGTCGGGACCGGGATGCCGTCGGCGTCCTCGCGGCCCGCGTACGTCGTCGCGCCGGTGGCCGCGACGACGTCGCCCAGGGCCTGCCAGTGGTCACCGTGCTGGTGGGTGGTGATCACCGCGTCCAGGCGGTCGCCGGTCAGGGTGAGCAGGGTGGCCGGGTCGGCGGCGGCGTCGATCAGGACGCGGGTGCCGGTGGCCTTGCTCTCCAGCAGATACGCGTTGTTGTCGAAGGGGCCGACCGAGACCTTCGTGACCGTGAGCGCGGGCAAGTCGCGGACGGCCGCGGGGCCGCCGGAGGTGACGTCGCCGGTGTAGTCAGACATCTTCTTTTCCCTCCCAGAAGTACTACGCCTGTAGTCCAAGGGCTTTGCGCTCGGCGCCGAGGGTGCTGTCGTCGCCGTGTGCGGGGTACACCCACGTCTCGTCCGGCAGGTCTGCCAGCGGGCCCGTCATCAGGTCCAGCGGCGCCGGTCCGTGCGGTTCCTTGCCGGACAGGCAGTCTCCGGTGAACAGGTGCGGGTGCCCCTTCGGGTCGTCGTACAGCAGTGCCACCGCGCCCGGGGCGTCGCCGGCCAGGTGGAGTGCGGTCACCAGGGAGCGGCCGATCCGGATCTCGTCGCCGTCGAGTAGCGGCACCGCGGTGGGCACCTCGATCGCGCCGGCGTCGTACGCGCCCGCCATCGTCACCGCGCCGGTGGCCGCCGCCACCTCGGCCAGGGCCCGCCAGTGGTCGCGGTGCCGGTGCGTGGTGACGACGGCCGCCAGGGAGCCGTTGACCAGCTGGACCAGCTTCGGGGCGTCGTCGGCGGCGTCCACCAGCACCTGGTCGCCGGTGAGCCGGTCGCGCAGCAGGTAGCAGTTGGTGGCCGCGGGGCCGACGGCGATCTTGGTGATGATCAGCGAGGCGAGTTCGTGGACGGCCGGCGGGCCGCCGACGTGGACGGAGCCGTGGTAGGTCATGTCCGGGTGCTCCTTGCGAGGTGGCGCTTACTAGGGACGGTAAGGGCTCAGCCCCAGGACGGCAGCTTCGGCAGCGGTCCCCGGCCGCCCTCGGGCAGTTCCGCCACCAGTCCGTCGCCCGAGGCCCGGCCGAGCAGCCACGCCAGCAGCGCCCGCTTCGGCCCGCGCACCGTCAGCACCGACGCGTCGTCCGCGTCCGCCTTGACCCCGTAGACCTCGTCCTCCTCCTCGGCGTCCAGCCGCAGCGGCGGGAAGTCCTCGTCCTCGGCGGCGCCGGCCACGGTCTTGGCGAACCAGTCGTCGGTGAACGCGTCCGACCAGTGCGCCGGTGTGAAGTCCGCGTCCAGGTCCACGTGGTGGATGACGACCTCGCCCAGCCGCTTGCCGGGTACCAGGTACGCCGGGTACGGCTCGGCGCCCGGCGTCCGGTGCACCGGCGTGCCCCAGCCCTCGGCCGACGCCGCCGCCGCGTACGCTTTGGCGAACCGTGCCGCCGACTCCCGCAGGTCGGCGAGCTGTTCGGCGGCACCGCGGGAAGAACCGGCCTCGATGTCGGCGTTGCGCTTGTCATCGGACGGGTACATCGGCGTGACCTCGCCGGTGGCCGCGGTGTTGAGCAGGTTGGCCAGACCGTCGGCGTTGCGGGCGATGTGGGTCAGCACGTGTCCCCGCGTCCAGCCCGGGCACAGGGACGGCCCGCGCAGATCCTCGTCGGTGAGGTCGGCGGCGGTCAGCAGCAGGTGCGCGGTGGCGTCGGAGATCTGCGCGAGCTCGGCGGCGGCGTCGAAGGAGGCGGGCACGGGGGTGGAGGATTCGGTCACGGCGGTAACTCTTCCGCACTGGACTCGCATCTGCCACACCAATCGCTTCCAGACACCGGCGGCGGGGACGGAGACGAGGGCTTGGACCTGCGAACACAGTGAAAACCAGAACTTGTCGGAGCCCCCGTCTAGCATCAGTGCGAGTCATGTCTTCAGGAAGGTTTCACTAGTGGATCGGCTGATCGTCCGCGGCGCGCGGGAGCACAACCTCAAGGACGTCTCCGTGGACCTCCCTCGGGACGCCCTGATCGTGTTCACCGGCTTGTCCGGCTCGGGCAAGTCCTCGCTGGCGTTCGACACGATCTTCGCCGAGGGCCAGCGGCGCTACGTCGAGTCGCTATCGGCCTACGCCCGCCAGTTCCTCGGGCAGATGGACAAGCCCGACGTCGACTTCATCGAGGGCCTGTCCCCGGCGGTGTCGATCGACCAGAAGTCGACCTCGAAGAACCCGCGCTCCACGGTCGGCACCATCACCGAGGTCTACGACTACCTGCGTCTGCTCTACGCCCGCGCCGGCCGCCCGCACTGCCCGGTCTGCGGCCGCCCGATCGCCCGGCAGAGCCCGCAGCAGATCGTGGACCGGGTGCTCGAGCTGGACGAGGGCACCCGGTTCCAGGTGCTGGCGCCGGTGGTGCGCGAGCGCAAGGGCGAGTACGTCGACCTGTTCAACGAGCTCCAGGCCAAGGGCTACAGCCGGGCCCGGGTCGACGGCGTCGTGGTGCAGCTCACCGAGCCGCCGACGCTGAAGAAGCAGGAGAAGCACTCCATCGAGGTGGTCGTGGACCGCCTGGCGGTGAAGGCCTCGGCCAAGCGCCGGCTCACCGACTCGGTGGAGACCGCGCTGCAGCTCGGCGGCGGCATGATCACCCTGGAGTTCGTCGACCTGCCGGACGACGACCCGAACCGCGAGCGCATGTACTCCGAGCACCTGTACTGCGTCTACGACGACCTGTCCTTCGAGGAGCTGGAGCCGCGCTCGTTCTCCTTCAACTCGCCCTTCGGCGCCTGCCCGACCTGCTCGGGCCTGGGCGTGAAGATGGAGGTCGACCCGGAGCTGATCATCCCGGACCCGTCGAAGACCCTGCATGAGGGCGCGATCGTGGCCTGGGGTGCGGCGGCGATGGGCGCGGAGTACTTCGCCCACATCTTGGAGGGCCTCGGCGAAGTCCTCGGCTTCGACATGCACACGCCGTGGGAGCAGCTGCCGGCGAAGATCCAGAAGGTGATCCTGGGGGGCTACTCGAAGAAGTACACGGTGCGCCGTGTCAACAAGTACGGCCGCGAGCGTAGCTGGGAGGCCCGGTACGAGGGCGTGGTCCCGTGGGTCACCCGTCGCTACGCCGAGGCCGAGACCGACTCCGCCCGCGACCGGCACGCCGGCTTCATGCGCGAGGTGCCCTGCGAGGCCTGCGACGGCACCCGCCTCAAGCCGGTGATCCGCGCCGTCACCCTCGGCGGCGAGCGCAGCGAGGGCGGCCTGTCCATCGACCAGGTCGCCGCGCTGCCGGTCGGGGAGTGCGCGCAGTACCTGCGCGACCTGAAGCTCACCGACCGCGAGGCGCAGATCGCCGCCCGGGTGCTCAAGGAGGTCAACGAGCGCCTGCAGTTCCTGGTCGACGTGGGCCTGGACTACCTGTCGCTGGACCGCGCCAGCGCCACCCTGGCCGGCGGCGAGGCCCAGCGCATCCGGCTGGCCACCCAGATCGGCTCGGGCCTGACCGGTGTGCTCTACGTGCTCGACGAGCCGTCCATCGGCCTGCACCAGCGCGACAACCACCGGCTGATCGAGACCCTGATCCGGCTGCGCGACCTCGGCAACACGCTGATCGTGGTGGAGCACGACGAGGACACCATCGCCATCGCCGACTGGGTGGTCGACATCGGCCCCGGCGCCGGCGAGCACGGCGGCCAGGTCGTGGTCTCCGGCACCGTCGAGGAGCTGCTGGCCTCCGAGGACTCGCTGACCGGCATGTACGTCTCCGGCCGCCGCCGGATCGAGATCCCGGCGCTGCGCCGGCCGATCGACAAGAAGCGGCAGCTGGTGGTGCGCGGCGCCCGCGAGAACAACCTGCGGGACATCGACGTGGCGTTCCCGCTCGGCGTGTTCGTCGCGGTCACCGGCGTCTCCGGCTCCGGCAAGTCGACGCTGGTCAACGACATCCTCTACACGACCCTGGCCCGCGAGCTGAACGGCGCCCGCGCGGTGCCCGGCCGGCACGTCCGGGTGGACGGCGTGGACCTGCTGGACAAGGTCGTGCACGTCGACCAGTCGCCGATCGGCCGCACCCCGCGTTCCAACCCGGCCACCTACACCGGCGTGTTCGACCACATCCGCAAGCTGTTCGCCAACACCACCGAGGCCAAGGTGCGCGGCTACCAGCCCGGCCGGTTCTCGTTCAACGTCAAGGGCGGCCGCTGCGAGAACTGCCAGGGCGACGGCACGATCAAGATCGAGATGAACTTCCTGCCGGACGTCTACGTCCCCTGCGAGGTGTGCCACGGCGCGCGCTACAACCGGGAGACGCTGGAGGTCCACTTCAAGGGCAAGAACATCGGCGAGGTCCTGGACATGCCGATCGAGGAGGCCGCGGAGTTCTTCGAGGCGGTGCCGGCGATCGCCCGGCACATGCAGACGCTGGTCGACGTGGGGCTGGGCTACGTGCGCCTGGGCCAGTCGGCGACCACGCTGTCCGGCGGCGAGGCGCAGCGCGTGAAGCTGGCCGCCGAGCTGAAGCGGCGGGCCACCGGCCGCACGGTCTACGTGCTCGACGAGCCGACCACCGGTCTGCACTTCGAGGACATCAACAAGCTGCTCGGCGTGCTGCAGCGGCTGGTGGACCAGGGCAACTCGGTGATCGTGATCGAGCACAACCTGGACGTCATCAAGACCGCGGACTGGATCGTCGACATGGGCCCGGAGGGCGGGCGCGGCGGCGGCACGGTGGTCGCCGAGGGCACGCCGGAGGACGTGGCGAAGGTGGAGGGCAGCCACACCGGCCGGTTCCTCGGGCCGATCCTGAGCGGGGAGGCGAACGCCGCCACCGCCGCGCTGACCGCCGCCCAGGAGCGCAAGCCGAAGGTCGCCAAGGCGATCGCGGCGGCCAAGAAGAGCAACGCGCCGAAGACGACGGCGACGGCGATGGCGACGACGGCGACGACGACCGCGAAGGCCGGGACCGCGGCCAAGAAGGCCCCGGCGAAGAAGGCCCCGGCGAAGAAGGCCGTGGCCAAGAAGTAACACGTTGTGAACGGCGGTTCGGGTCGACCCTCAGCGCGACGTCTTAGGCGGACATGATGGACTACTCCCCATGTCTGAAGAAGTCGAGGTCGAGGAGTCCGGTCCGGACCGCCGCTCCATCATGAAGGCGGCCGCTCTGGTCGCCGTCCCGGTCGCCGGCGTCGGCACCGTCGCGGCGTGTTCGTCCGGCGGGTCGGGCAAGTCCGCCGGGGGGAGCAGCGGCACGGTGTCCGTTCCGGCCTCCTCGGTGCCGGTGGGCGGCGGGTTCGTGGACGCCTCGAAGCTCGTCGTGGTGACGCAGCCCGCCGCCGGGACGTACAAGGCGTTCACCGCTGTGTGCACGCACCAGGGCTGCACCGTCAAGGAAGTGGTGGGCAACCAGATCCACTGCCCCTGCCACGGCTCGATCTTCAGCGCGCAGGACGGTTCCGTGCTGATGGGGCCCGCCACCGCGCCCCTGGCCGCGATGACCGCCACGGTCAACGGCGCGAACGTGGACGTCACCGGCACCGCCAAGGGTTGATGGCGGAATTGCTGAAGTATCACCCCTAAGGGCGAAGTTGTTGGACTAGACGGCGCTGGCGACCGCGTGTCGCGCCCCCGGGCGCGGCCGCGGATCCCCAGGGTGGGCTGGCGTGGGCAGGCCGCGCATCCCTACCTGCCGGGGGGTTCCCATTGCGCGACACCGGATCCACCGTCGACCCGCGCCCGGGGCGCCGGCTGCGCGCGCTGCGCGACGACCGGGGCTGGTCGCTGAGCCGCCTGGAACGCGAGACGCACTACTCGCGCGGATACCTCAGCCGGGTCGAGAACGGCCTGCAGCGCATGACCGAAGACCTGGCGCAGTCCTGCGACCGGGCCCTTGCTACCGACGGAGAGCTGCTCGCGGCGGTCCGCAGCGGGCTGGGGCAGGAGTGCCCGTATCCGGGGATGACGTCGTACTCCGAGGAGACGGCGCGGTGGTTCTTCGGGCGGGACGAGGCGGCGGCGCGGCTGCTGGCCGAGGTGCGGCGACAGCTGCGGCGGGGGCACGGGCTCTACGCCGTGGTCGCGCCCTCGGGCGCCGGGAAGACCTCGCTGTTGTGCGCCGGGCTCGTGCCCGCGTTGCGGGCGTCCGACGGAGCCCCGACGGTGCGCGTCACCAATCCCGGACCGGAGCCGGAGCTGCCCGGCGACGGGACCGATGTGCTGGTGGTGGACCAGTTCGAAGAAGTCTTCACGCAGTGCGACGACCCGAAGCGGCGGGAGGCGTTCGTCGAAGGGCTGTGCCGGCGGGCTCAGGACACTACCTGTGTCGTGCTCGGGATCCGGGTCGACTATCTGGGGCACTGTTTAGAGAATCCCCACCTGTTGCCTCTCCTGCAGGGGCATACATATCTACTTCCGCCGATGACCGACGCACAGGTACGGCAGGCGATCACCGGCCCCGCGGACAGCGTCGGCCTGGCTGTGGACCCCGATCTGCCGGAGCTGATCCTCAGGGATCTGCACGGCCGCAAGGGCGCGGTGAGCCTGCCGTTGCTGGCGGAGTGCCTGCACGGGATGTGGCACGACAAGCGAGGGCAACGCTTAGGGCTCGCGGAGTACAACGCGTCCGGCGGAGTCGGTGGAGCGTTGGCGAGGTCGGCGGACAAGGCTCTGGCAGATCTTGGCGCCGACGGATCGGCCATCGCGCGCCAGGTACTGCTCCAGCTGGTTCGTCTCGGAGATCGGCAGGACGACACACGTAGGCGGATCCCTTTAGCGATGCTGCTCGTCCGGACTGTCGGAGAGCCGGAGGCTGTGGACCGTGTCGTGGAGCACCTGATCGCCTCGCGGCTGGTGGTCGTGGACGACGAGCGGCGCGTCAGTCTCACGCACGAGGCGCTGCTGTGGGAGTGGCCGACGCTGCTCGCCTGGATCCGAGACGGCAAGGACGAGCTGCGGGACCGTCAGGAATTCGCGGACGCCGCCGCGCGATGGCTCCAGGGGGAGCGGGATCCGGGGCTGCTGGCGCGGGGCCGGTTGTGGGAACGGTCCGAAGGACGGTCGGCGCATCTGAGCCCTCTGGAACAGGACTTCTATGCGGCGTCGCGAGCGGCGCACCGGGCCGAGCAACGGGTACGGACCCGGCAACGGCGGCTGCGGGCGTCGCTGGCGGCGGCCTCGGCGGCGGCGCTGGTGGCCGTGGTGGTCGTGATCGGACAGCTGGGGCGGAACCAGGCGCTGGAGGACCAGGAGAACGCCGACCTGCTGGCCGCGCAGTCGGTGCGGGCCCTGCACACCCGGCCGGAGGCGGCGACGCGGATGGCGATCAGCGCGCTGCGGACGGCGGACAACCCGGCGACCCGGAGTGCGGTGCTCAGCGATCAGGCCACGGGGTTCCTGGGGCTGTTCCCATGCCACGGATACGCGGTGAACGCTTTGGCGTTCCGCGCGGACGGTGCGGAGGCGGCGTCCGCAGATGAGCACGGAGAAGTCTGGCGGTGGAACCCTGATACGCGGCGCGCGATCGGTGGGCCCCTAGAGTTCGGCGCGGCCGTGCACGCTGTCGCGTACAACCCTGTGTCAGGGGCGCTGGCTGTCGCGGCGGGGGATCAGGTCGCGGTCCTGTCGGCGCGCGGGGAGCGCCTCACCCTGCGCGGCCATACACGGGTGGTGCGCGCGGTCGCCTACAGCGCCGACGGCCGGTGGATCGCCACGGGAGGCGACGACGGAACCGCGCGGCTGTGGGACGCGGCATCGGGGGCCGAGGCCGGGGCGCCGATCGCGGTCGGGGACGGGAACGTCTACGCGGTCGCGTTCAGCCCGGACGGCAAGCTGCTGGCGACCGGAGGCGAGGACGGGAAGGCGGCCACGTGGAGGGCCGACGACCACAGCCGCGCAGCCGGGTTCGAAGGACACCACAACGACGCGATCCGCGCGGTGGCGTTCAGCCCCGACGGCGCCACCCTGGTCACCGGCGGCTGGGACGGGCTGACCGGCGTGTGGTCGGCGGCTACCGGGCGGTTCGTGACCGGACTGAGCGGCCACACCGACTCGGTGACCGCGGTCGCGTTCGACACTGACGGCCGGCTGCTCGCGACCGCGTCGCAGGACGACAAGGTCGACGTCTGGAACACGGCGACGTGGCGGCGGATCGCCTCGCTCGCCGGACACGCCGCCCCGATCAACAGCGTCGCGTTCCGGCCGAAGACCACAGGGACCACAGGGACCACAGGGACCACAAGGCCGGCGATCGGGTCGGCGGCCGGCCCGTCCGCCGCGCTCACCGCCGGCCCGCCCACCGAGACCTCCATCAGCCTGGCGACCGGCAGCGAAGACCACACCGTCGCCCTCTGGGACCTCACCGCCGGCGGCGCCGTCCACCGCGCGCCCGGCCAGCCCGCGTTCCACGGACTCGCCGCCGCCCGGGGCATGCTCGCCACCGCGGACGACGACGGCCGCGCCACACTGTGGAACGGGACCACGCTCAGCCGCCGGATCGGGGACGGCGCGGTCCCGGTCACCGCCGTCGCCCTCACCGCCGACGGCACCCGGCTGGCGACCGGCGGCCTCGACGGCTCCGTCGATCTCTGGGATCCGCGGACGGCCCAGCGCGTCGCGCGCATCGCCCCCGCCTCGGGGACCGAACGCACCAAGGTCACCGCACTCGCCTTCAGCCCCGACGGCGCACGGCTCGCCGCCGCCGGATACGACGGCACCCTGCGAAGCTGGGACGTGCGCGGAACCGCCCACCAGTTCCCCCTGATCTCCATCCCGCACCGCATCTTCTTCGCCGTGGCCTTCGAGCCCGACTCGCGAACGCTCGTCACCGGCAGCCAGGACGACACCGTCTCGTTCTGGGACGGCGACACCGGCGCGCGCCGGCAGACGCTCGGATCGTCGTTCGCCGACTCGGTCCTGTCGGTGGCGCTGAGCGGGCGGCGGCTCGTCGCCGGCGGACGGGACGGGACCGTGCGGCTCTGGGACGACCCGCAGGGCGCCGGTCTGCTGCTCGGGTACGCGGGGCAGGTCAGCGCCGCCGTGATCGCGCCCGACGGCGCGTCGGCCGCGACCGGCGACCGGGACGGCACCATCCGGTTGTGGGACCTGCGGGGGCGGCGGCTGCTGGCGACGCTGACCGGTCACGAGCTCGCGGTGTCCGGGCTCGCGTTCCCGGCGGCCGACCAGTTGGTCAGTGTGAGTGAGGACGGCACACTCCGGCGCTGGGACCTGCGGCCCGACCGTGTCAGCCGGCTGTTGCGGAGCCGGCTCGCGGACCGGGGGTGACCGCCGGTGAAGAAATGCCCTGCGATCAGGCCACCTTCAGGCGACTCCGGCCGGGGTCCGAGCCCGCCGATACCCCTAGTGATCGTGTCCGTCTCCTGAAGGAGCCCCCATGAACGCCCGCCGTATCCGTGCCGCCGCCCTAGCGCTGCTCGGCGCCTCGCTGCTCGGCGCCGGCCCCGCCGCGGCCGACACCGTGCAGACCACGCCGATGCAGCCCAGCTTCACCACCCGGATCGACACCTGCCGTGATTACGGCTCCTACCTCGGCACCGGCTTGCACCGGCTCGGCGGCGGCCAGAACGGCTGGGGCCAGAACCTCATCGTCATCGAGGTCTGCGGCGACGCGGCCAAGCACAGCGTCCGCAAGGTCACCGCCACCTACCTCAAGGTCGACGGGGCGCGCGCCGACGGGCTGCGCCTGCACTGGCGGTGGGCCGACGCCGGCGGCACCGTCCGGGGCGGGGGCGACGACGACCACGGCGCCTTCGGCCTGGACCCGCAGAGCCAGGCCGTCTACACCTGGACCTACAGCAAGCCGATCACCGCGCAGGACCCCGGCGCGCGGTGCCTGGTCGGCGTGCTGAGCCAGGCCATGACGCAGTACATCACCGAGCCGGTCTGCCCCTAGGTCCCGGCCGGGAGCCCACGCGGCCGGGACCTGTCCGCCCGGCCGCGTAGGCTTTCCTTGTGGCAGACCCGGCAACCTATCGCCCGAAGACCGGCGAGATCCCGACCTCGCCCGGCGTCTACAAGTTCCGCGACCCGCACGGCCGGGTGATCTACGTCGGCAAGGCCAAGAACCTGCGCTCCCGCCTGACGAGCTACTTCCAGGACTTGGCGAACCTGCACGTCCGCACACAGACCATGGTGACGACCGCGGCGAGCGTCGAGTGGACCGTGGTCGGCAACGAGGTCGAGGCGCTCCAGCTGGAGTACACCTGGATCAAGCAGTTCGAGCCGCGTTTCAACGTCAAGTACCGGGACGACAAGTCCTACCCCTCGCTGGCCGTCACGGTCGGCGAGGAGTACCCGCGCGCGCAGGTGATGCGCGGCCCCAAGCGGCCCGGCGTCCGCTACTTCGGCCCGTACTCCCACGCCTGGGCGATCCGCGAGACCCTGGACTCGCTGCTGCGCGTCTTCCCGATCCGTACCTGCTCCGGCGGCGTGTTCAAGCGCGCCGCGCAGACCGGGCGGCCGTGCCTGCTCGGCTACATCGGCAAGTGCTCCGCGCCGTGCGTGGGGCGGGTCAGCGCCGAGGAGCACCGGGAGATCGTCGACGACTTCGTGTCCTTCATGGGCGGGCGCACCGACCGGTTCATCAAGGGCCTCGAGGACGAGATGAAGGCCGCTGCGAAGGAGCTGGAGTTCGAGAAGGCGGCCCGGCTGCGGGACGACCTGCAGGCGCTCAAACAGACCTTGGAGAAGAACGCGGTCGTGCTCGGCGACGGAACCGACGCCGACGTGATCGCGCTGGCCGAGGATCCGCTGGAGGCCGCGGTCCAGGTGTTCCACGTGCGCGGCGGCCGGATCCGCGGCCAGCGCGGCTGGGTCGTGGACCGGGTCGAGGACGTCGACGCCGCCGGCCTCGTCGAGCACTTCCTGCAGCAGCTCTACGGCGCCGAGCAGGGCGAGCCGGGCGTGGACACGGAGACCGTCCCGCGCGAGATCCTGGTGCCGGAGCTGCCCGGCAACGCCGAGGCGATCACGGAGTGGCTCGCCGAGCGGCGGGGCGCGAAGGTCGAGATCCGGGTGCCCAGGCGCGGGGACAAGGCCGCGCTGATGGAGACCGTCGCGCAGAACGCGAAGCAGTCGCTGGCCCTGCACAAGACCCGCCGCGCCTCGGACCTCACCACCCGCTCGGTGGCGCTGCAGGAGCTGGCCGACGCGCTGGGCATGGACCAGGCGCCGCTGCGCATCGAGTGCTTCGACATCTCTCACCTGCAGGGCACGAACGTCGTCGCGTCCATGGTCGTGTTCGAGGACGGACTGCCGCGCAAGAGCGAGTACCGGCGCTTCACGATCAAGGGCGATCCCGAGCTCGGTGCCTCCAACGACGACGTGCGGAACATGCACGAGGTCATCAGCCGGCGGTTCAAGGCCTATCTGAAGGAGCAGGAAGAGGCGAAGCTGGTCGACGAGGAGACCGGCGAGCGCAAGAAGTTCGCCTACCCCCCGCAGCTGCTGGTGGTCGACGGCGGGCAGCCGCAGGTCGCGGCCGCCGCCGCGGCGCTGGCCGATCTGGAGATCAGCGACGTCACGCTGATCGGCCTGGCCAAGCGGCTGGAGGAGGTGTGGCTGCCGGACGACGACGACCCGATCCTGCTGCCGCGCAGCAGCGAGGGCCTGTACCTGCTGCAGCGGGTCCGGGACGAGGCGCACCGGTTCGGCATCGCCTTCCACCGCCAGAAGCGCTCCAAGTCGATGGTCGCCAGCGCCCTGGACGATGTGCCCGGTCTGGGGGAAGTGCGGCGTAAAGCCTTGTTGGCGCATTTCGGAACGTTGCGCAAACTGCGTGCGGCGTCGGTAGAGGAAATCTCCGAAGTACCTGGTATCGGGCCTGCGACGGCCCAGCAGATCCATGGAGCGCTGGCGGAGCTTCCGGCAAGTCGTGCGGTGAACGCCGCGACAGGTGAGATCCTGGAGGGGGGAGAGAGCGGGACCGGGCCGGACGAGGAGTGAGCGGGCGTGAGTGACGAGGACAGGCCGAGCGAGCGGGACGGCCGGGACGGCGGGATCCGCGGGGGCGACGTGCCCGCGGCCGAGGCGGTTCCGGAGCCCGTGGACGTCGCGGAGGTCGAGGACGTCCCGGACGCCCGGCACCGTCTGACCGTCGACGGCGGCGGCGAGGCCGGTGCCGGCGGCGCCGACCACGACGGTTCCGAGGGCACGGACGGCCCGCACGCCCCGGAGCTGGTCATCATCACCGGCATGTCCGGCGCCGGCCGCTCCACCGCCGCCAAGGTCTTCGAGGACCTGGGCTGGTACGTCGTCGACAACCTGGCGCCGACGCTGATCGCGCCCATGGTGGACCTGGTGATGCGCGAGTCCGGCGGCACCGACCGGCTGGCGTTCGTGGTCGACGTGCGCGGCCGCGCCTTCTTCGACACCCTGCGCAGCACCCTGGACGAGCTGGACTCGGCCGGCCTGAACCACCGCATCGTGTTCCTGGAGTCCGACGACGACGTGCTGGTCCGCCGCTACGAGGGCGTGCGCCGGCCGCACCCGCTGCAGGGCGAGGGCCGGGTCCTGGACGGCATCGCCCGCGAGCGCGAGCTGCTGCGCGAGCTGCGCGGCGAGGCCGACCTGGTGATCGACACCTCGGCCCGGAACGTGCACGAGCTGCGCACCGCCCTGGAGTCCGCCTTCGGCGACCCCGGCGAGGTCCCGCTGCGCGCCACCGTCATGAGCTTCGGCTTCAAGTACGGGCTGCCCGTCGACGCCGACCTGGTCGCGGATGTACGGTTCTTGCCAAACCCACACTGGGTCCCGGAGCTCCGTCCGCGCACGGGGCAGGACCCTGAGGTCAGCGGCTACGTGCTGTCCCAGCACGGCGCCAAGGAGTTCCTCGACCGCTACGCGGAGGTTCTGAACATCGTCACCGAGGGATACCGCCGCGAGGGCAAGCGTTACCTGACCCTGGCGATCGGCTGCACCGGCGGCAAGCACCGCAGCGTCGCGATGTCCGAGCAGATCGCCGCCCGGCTGTCCGCCGAGGGCGTGGACACCGTGGTGGTGCACCGCGACATGGGCCGCGAGTGACGGCGGAGGACCGGTCGGCGGGTCGCGCGCATCCCGACGGAGCGATGAGTGATGGCCTGCCTCGTCATTACTATGCTGAGCCGATGGCCGGTGGTGTGCCCGGGTCGGCAGCGCACGGGGTTCCGCGCCCGGCGGGTATGGACGTCTCCGCTCACGGCGGCCCGGCGGCCCCGTTCGCCGCGGCTCCGCCGCCCGGCGGCCACCCCTCGTATCAGCCGCACCCCTCATATCAGCCGCACCCTTCGCAGCAGCCACAGCCCTCGCACCAGCCCCATTCTTCGCAGCAGCCGCAACCCACGCAGCAGCCGGTCGGGAGCCGGCAGCCCATAGCCGGAGCCGTGGCCGCGGCCGCCGCGTGGCAGGCCCCCGCCGAGGACGCGCCGACGGTCGAGTTCAAGGCCTTCGCCGAGATCCCCGGCGGCGCGCCGGCGCCGCGGGTCGTCGCGCTCGGCGGCGGCCACGGCCTGTCCGCCACGCTGTCCGCGCTGCGGACCGTCACCGACGCGCTCACCGCGATCGTCACCGTCGCCGACAACGGCGGCTCCTCGGGGCGCATCCGCCGGGACCTCGGCGGCCTGCCGCCCGGCGACCTGCGGATGGCGCTGGCCGCGCTGTGCGGCGACGACGAGTGGGGCCGCACCTGGGCCGACGTGCTCCAGCACCGGTTCGGCGGACCGGCCGACGGCGGGCTGCACGGCCACGCGGTCGGCAACCTGCTCATCGCCGCGCTGTGGGAGCGGCTCGGCGATCCGGTCGGCGCCCTGGACTGGGTCGGGCGGCTGCTCGGCGCGCGCGGGCGGGTGCTGCCGATGTCGACGGTGCCGCTGGAGATCGAGGCGCTGGTGGCCGGCGCGGATCCGGCCGACCCCACCGGCACCGCCGTCATCCGCGGCCAGCACGAACTGGCCGTCACGCCGGGCCGGGTGCTGTCGGTGCGGCTGAGCCCGCAGCAGCCGCCGGCCGCGCCGGAGGCCGCCGCCGCGATCCGGGCCGCCGACTGGACGGTGCTGGGCCCCGGCTCCTGGTTCACCAGCGTCATCCCGCACCTGCTGGTCCCCGAGCTGGCCGCGGCGCTGGCCGAGACCCGGGCGCGCAAGGTGCTCGTCTTCAACCTCTCGCCGCAGCCCGGGGAGACCGACGGCTACTCCGCGGAGCAGCACCTGGAGGTGCTCGCCGACCACTGCCCCGGCCTGCGCCTGGATCTGGTCCTGGCCGACGAGATGTCCTGCGGGGCGCCGCGCGTCCACGGCCCGCTGGAGAAGGCCGCGGCGGCCCTCGGCGCGCACGTCGTGCTGGCCCCGCTGGCCGCGCCCTACCGCAGCGGGGACAAGAGCCCGCGGCACGATCACGCGCTGCTGGCGCAGGCGTTCCGCGGGGTGTTCGCCCGGGGCGAGGGAACCGCCCGTCCCTCCCGTCCGTCATAGTCCCCGGGGGCCCTCCCGTCCCGTTAGGCCGAACGAGCGTCATCCAACCTCGTGAATGCGGCGGGCGGAAGCACGCGGCCGTCCCCGGCGTTGGCTAGGGTGGACCGGTCACGGGACAGGTTCCAGCTCGGCCTTCTGAGCTGCGAGGACAGGCGAAAAAGGGGACGAGGCACGCGATGGCGATGACGGCCGCGGTCAAGGACGAGCTGAGCCGCCTGGCGGTGACCAAGCCCTGCTGCCGCAAGGCCGAGGTGGCGTCGGTCTTCCGCTACGGGGGCTCGCTGCACATCGTCGGCGGCCGGATCGCGATCGAGGCCGAGCTCGACACCGGGGCCGCGGCCCGGCGGCTGCGCAAGGACATCTGGGAGGTCTACTCGCACCGCGCCGACCTGGTCATCCAGTCGCCCGGCGGCCTGCGCCGCGGGCACCGCTACCAGCTGCGGGTGACCGCCGGCGGGGAGGCGATGGCCCGGCAGATCGGCATGGTCGACGGCCAGGGCCGCCCGGCCTTCGGGCTGCCGCCGTACCTGGTGAACGGCCCGCTGTGCGACTGCGAGGCGGTGTGGCGCGGCGCGTTCCTGGCGCACGGCAGCCTCACCGAGCCCGGCCGCAGCTCGGCGCTGGAGATCACGTGCCCGAACATGGAGTCGGCGATCGCCCTGGCCGGGGCCGCGCGCCGGCTCGGCATCCCCGGCGCCAAGCACCGCGAGGTGCGCGGCAGCGACCGCGTGGTGATCCGGGACGGCGACGCGATCAGCGCGCTGCTCACCCGGCTCGGCGCGCACGAGTCGGTGCTGGCCTGGGAGGAGCGCCGGATGCGGCGCGAGGTGCGGGCCACCGCCAACCGGCTGGCCAACTTCGACGACGCCAACCTGCGCCGCAGCGCCCGCGCCGCGGTGGCCGCCGGCGCCCGCGTCTCCCGGGCCCTGGAGATCCTCGGCGAGGAGGCGCCGGAGCACCTGGCCGCCGCCGGCCGGCTGCGCCTGGACCACAAGCAGGCGTCGCTGGAGGAGCTGGGCACCCTCGCCGACCCGCCGCTGACCAAGGACGCCATCGCCGGCCGGATCCGGCGGCTGCTGGCGATGGCCGACCGCCGGGCGTTCGAGCTGGGCATCGACGGGACCGACGTGCCGGTCGGCCCGGTCGGCCCGGGTGCGGCGGCGGCCGCGGCGGCCGACAAGGCGGCGCACGGCGCCTACGCCGCACCGACGAGCCAGGCGGGTCATCAGGCCGACCAGGCCGCGCCGGCCCAGCCGGCGAGCCAGGCCACTCAAGCCCTTCCAGCCACTCAGGTCACGCAAGCCACTCAGGTCACACAAGCCGCTCAGACCACACGCCCCGCCCAGCTCGGCGCGTTGCCGACGCCTTCGGCCGCCGTGTCCCACGCGGCGCCCCCGTCGGCCCCGCAGGCCCCGACCGGACCGCGGTCCGGTTCCGCCTGGCCGGCCGCCGCGGGCCCCGCGGCGACGGTCCCCGCGCAGGCCGGTGCCGGTGCGGCGGAATCCGTCGCGGCCCGCCCGGAAGCGCTACCCGCGAGTACGGATTCTGCGATCGTCTCGCAGGTCGGGCCGGGTGCGCTGAGTTCCCCGGGTTCACGATAGGCTCGTGATCGTGCGCGGTCCGGTTCTCGCATCGCGCCTGGTATGCGTCGACTCTCGACCGGGTGTGCACAAGGCGCCCGGCAACCTGAAGGGAGCCCTGCGACAGTGACCGTCCGGGTAGGCATCAACGGATTCGGCCGCATCGGCCGCAACTTCTTCCACGCGATCGTCGCCTCCGGTGCTGACGTCGAGGTCGTGGGGATCAACGACCTCGCTGCCGCCCCGATCCTGGCGCACTTCCTGAAGTACGACTCGATCCTGGGCCGCTTCGACGGCACCATCGAGGCCAAGGACGGCGAGCTCGTCGTCAACGGCAAGGCCATCAAGGTGGTCTCCGAGCGCGACCCCGCGGCCCTGCCGTGGAAGGAGCTCGGCGTGGACGTGGTCGTGGAGTCCACCGGCCTGTTCACCAACGCCGACGACGCGCGCAAGCACATCGAGGCGGGCGCGAAGAAGGTCGTCATCTCGGCGCCGGCGACCAACGAGGACGTCACCGTCGTCATGGGCGTCAACCAGGACAAGTACGACGCCGCGAACCACCACGTGATCTCGAACGCGTCCTGCACCACCAACTGCCTGGCCCCGCTGGTCAAGGTGCTGCTCGACGAGTTCGGCATCGAGCGCGGCTTCATGACCACGACGCACGCGTACACCACCGAGCAGCAGCTGCTGGACCAGATCGCGCTGACCCGCAAGGGCACCATCGACCTGCGCCGCGCCCGCTCGGCCCCGCAGTCGATCATCCCCACCTCCACCGGTGCGGCCAAGGCCATCGGCCTGGTCATCCCGGAGGTCAAGGGCAAGCTCGACGGTTTCGCGATGCGCGTGCCGGTGCCCACCGGCTCGGTCACCGACCTGACCGTGGACCTGGGTCGCGAGGCGACCAAGGAAGAGATCAACGCCGCCTTCAAGAAGGCCGCGGAGTCCGGTGCGCTCAAGGGCTTCCTGAAGTACACCGAGGACGAGATCGTCTCCCGCGACATCGTCACCGACCCGCACTCCTGCATCTTCGACAGCAAGCTGACGATGGCCAACGGCAACCAGGTCAAGGTCGTCGGCTGGTACGACAACGAGTGGGGCTACTCCAACCGCCTCGTCGACCTCGTGACGTTCGTCGGCGCCTCGCTGTAAGACGTCCCGTGCCCGCACGAGATCCCTGGTCACAGGGCTCTCGTGCGGGCTTTCTCGTGAAAAGAGAAGGATCCATGAAGACCCTCGACGACCTCGACGTCGCCGGCAAGAAGGTCCTGCTGCGCTCGGACCTGAACGTCCCGCTGGACGGGGACCGCATCACCGACGACGGCCGGATCCGGGCCTCGGTGCCCACTGTCAACGCGCTGCTGGACAAGGGTGCGAAGGTGATCGTCGCCGCGCACCTGGGCCGCCCCAAGGGCGAGCCGGACCCGAAGTACAGCCTGGCCCCGGTCGCCGAGCGCCTCGGCGAGCTGCTGGACGTGCCGGTCACGTTCGCGGCCGACACCGTCGGCGAGTCGGCGCGGGCCGCCGTCGCCGCCATGCCGGAGCGCTCGGTGGTGCTGCTGGAGAACGTCCGCTTCAACGCCGGCGAGACCAGCAAGGACGACGCCGCCCGCGGCGCCTTCGCCGACCAGCTCGCGGCCCTGGCCGACGTGTACGTCTCCGACGGCTTCGGCGCCGTGCACCGCAAGCACGCCAGTGTCTACGACATCGCCAAGCGGCTCCCGTCCGGCGCCGGCCTGCTGATCCAGGCCGAGGTCACGGTGCTGAAGAAGCTGACCGAGGACGTCGAGCGGCCGTACGCGGTGGTGCTCGGCGGCTCGAAGGTCTCCGACAAACTCGCGGTCATCGCGAACCTGCTGGAGAAGGCCGACAGCATCCTGGTCGGCGGCGGCATGGTCTTCACCTTCCTCAAGGCCCAGGGCTTCGAGGTCGGCCGGTCCCTGCTGGAGGAGGACCAGATCGAGACCGTGCGCGGCTACCTGCGGCGCGCGGCCGAGCGCGGCGTGGAGTTCGTGCTGCCGGTGGACGTGGTCGCGGCCACCGAGTTCTCGGCGAGCGCCGACCACGCGGTGGTCCCGGCCTCGCAGATCCCGGCCGACCGGCTGGGCCTGGACATCGGCCCGGAGTCCGGCAAGCTGTTCGCGAACAAGCTCGCCACCGCCAAGACCGTGTTCTGGAACGGCCCGATGGGCGTGTTCGAGATGGAGCCGTACGCCGGCGGCACCCGCGCGGTGGCGCAGGGCCTGATCGACTCCGGGGCGTTCACCGTGGTCGGCGGCGGCGACTCGGCGGCGGCGGTGCGGCTGCTGGGCTTCGACGAGGCCTCGTTCGGCCACATCTCCACCGGCGGCGGCGCCAGCCTGGAGTACCTGGAGGGCAAGACCCTGCCGGGTCTGGCCGTGCTCGAGGAAGGGAACTGAGCATGACTGAGCGCAAGCCTTTGATGGCCGGCAACTGGAAGATGAACCTCAACCACTTCGAGGCGATGAAGCACGTCCAGGAGCTGGCGTTCTCGCTGAACGACAAGGACTTCGACGCCGTCGACGTCGCGGTGCTGGTGCCGTTCACCGACCTCCGCTCGGTCCAGACCCTGGTGCAGGGTGACAAGCTGCGCATCCGGTACGGCGCGCAGGACGTCTCCGAGCACGCCTCGGGCGCCTACACCGGCGACATCTCGGCGGCGATGCTGGGCAAGCTGGACTGCGCCTACGTGGTGGTCGGCCACTCCGAGCGCCGCCAGTACCACGGCGAGACCGACGCGCTGGTGGCCGCCAAGGCCCTGGCGGCCCTCAAGCACGGCATCACGCCGATCGTCTGCGTCGGGGAGCACCTGGACGTCCGCAAGTCCGGCGAGCACGTCGCGCACTGCGTCGAGCAGACCCGCGGCTCGCTGGCCGGGCTGTCCGCGGACCAGGTCAAGGCCTCGGTCATCGCCTACGAGCCGGTCTGGGCGATCGGCACCGGCGAGGTCGCGACCCCCGAGGACGCGCAGGAGGTGTGCGCGGCCATCCGCGCCGAGCTGGCCTCGCTGTTCGACGAGAGCGTGGCGGCCGCCACGAAGATCCTCTACGGCGGGTCGGTGAAGGGCGCCAACGCCGCCGAGCTGATGGCGCAGGCCGACATCGACGGCGCGCTGGTCGGCGGGGCCTCACTGGACGCGGCGGACTTCACCCGCATCATCCGTTACCGGGATGCGGCGGTCGCGGCTAGCTGACCACGGGCTTGTTTGCGTAAGGTATGGGGCGGGGTGCTCTGGCGCCCCGTCCCTGTCGTCTCCCGATCAAGCGAGTGGACCGCCGAAGTGACTCTTTACCAGTGGATCGTCGCGGGCATCCTGGTCGTGACCAGCCTGCTCCTCATCATGTCCGTGCTTCTGCACAAGGGCAAGGGCGGCGGTTTGTCCGACATGTTCGGCGGCGGCGTCTCCGGCGGCCTGTCCGGCTCGTCGGTGGTCGAGCGGAACCTGGACCGGATCAGCATCGTGCTGTCGATCATCTGGATCTCCTGCATCGTGGCGCTGAGCCTGATGTACAAGCACTCGATCTGAGCGCCGCACGACGCACATCCCCAGCACGTCGGAGCGCCCGGCCGGAGATTCTCCGGCCGGGCGCTCCGTTTTCTCCGGGCGCTGACAACCTCCGCGCCCGGCCCGGTCCACTCACCGGTGAGGAGGGACCGATGAGACAGGCCGATGAGGCGGAGTTCCACGACTTCGTCGTCGCCCGCTGGCCCCGGCTGGTGCGCACCGCGTACCTGCTGACCGGGGACCGGCACCACGCCGAGGACCTGGCGCAGAGCGCGCTGACGCAGGTCTACCAGGGCTGGGGCCGGGTGCGGGCGGCGGAGCACCCGGACGCGTACGTCCACCGCATCCTGGTGCGCTGCAACGCCGGGCGCTTCCGGAAACGGCGGGTGAGCGAGGTGCTCACCGAGTCGCCGGCGGAGTCCGCCGACGGCGGACTCCCGGACGCCGGGGAGCAGGTGGAACAGCGGCGGGCGCTGGTGGCCGCACTGCAGGACCTGCCGCGCAAGCAGCGGGCGATCGTCGTCCTGCGCTTCTGGTCCGACTTGTCCGAACGGGACACCGCCGACGCGGTCGGCTGCTCCGTCGGAACCGTGAAGAGCCAGACGCACCGGGCGCTGGCCCGGCTCCGGGAGCATCCGGCGCTGGCCGGAGCGGAGGCCGGCCATGTCGCGTGAGAGTGGGGTACGGAGGGAGGAGATCGTGATCGATCTGGCGCCGCGGCTGGCCGAAGCCGCCGAGGACCTGGAAGTGGGTGTACCGCCGCTGCCCGCGATCGTCGCGGGCGGACGGGCCCGCAGGCGGCGCCGGGCGGCCGGCGCGACGGCGCTCGGCGCGGTGACCGCCGGGGCCGTCGTCGCGGTCGGGCTGGCGCAGCTCGGCGGCGGGGGAGCCGCGAAGCCCGCGGTGGTGCCGCCGGGGGGTGTCGTGGCGCCGACGACACCGGTTCCGGCCCCTGCCGCCGGCCCCGGCACGGCCGCCGACCCGTTCCGGGGCGCCTACGGCACCTGGGACCTGGCCAGCGGGGAGCTCGGCGGCGCCACGTGGCACTTCACGCGGATGATCAGGCCGGGCACCGACGATGCCACGGACGGCTCCTGTTCCCAGTACCCGCTGGTCGACGACACGTACGTCGAGACCGGCAAGGGGGAGACGGCCCGGACCAGCCACAGCTTCGCCTGTGCCGGGCCGGGGGGCGAGGATCCGCCGTGGAAGCACACGACGCAGTTCGCCGCCGGCCCACTGGCGGGCCTGCAGACCGTCGACCTCGGTGCCAAGGGCCTCGGCAAGCCCGGTCTCCCCGGCAGCATGGTGGTCGGCCTCATCGACGAGACCCGGATCGCGCAGGTCCGGATGGTGTTCTCCGACGGCCGTCCGGCCGCCACCGCCCAGCTGGTGAAGGCGCCGGAGCCGGAGCGCGGCACGTACTTCCTCCTGGTGTTGCCGGGGCAGGCCGCCGGCCCGATCCAGCCCGGCATGCTCGAGTTCTTCGACGCCGCCGGCGACCAGGTCCCCGTGCCCACCTACCACTGAGTCCGGGCACGAAGAAGGCCGCCGTCTCCCCATCCCGAGGGAGACGGCGGCCGGCGCCGGGCCGGGGGGAGTGGCCCGGAGCTTCACGACACGTCAGCCGTTGCTGTCGGCCGGCGTCGTCGACACCGTGTACCCCTCAGACTTGTTCGCATTCATCGCGAACTCGTTCGTGAAGGTGTCGCCGAGCTTCACCGAGTCGTCGGCCTGGCCGACCAGCTTCTCGGTGTCCAGGACGATCTTCGGGCCGCCGGCCGGCATGACGCCGTCGGGCAGGAACTGGCCCTTGTCCTGGGTCAGCGCCGCGACGTAGTCGGCCTTGGTGATGATCGCGTTGTTCGTGTACTGCGGCGGCAGCGCGTCGGCGATCTCCTGCGGGGAGTGCGTGTTGATCCAGTGCATGGTGTCCACGAGGGCGTTCACCACGCGCTGGGTCTCGTCCTTGTGGCTGTTCACCCAGTCGGTGCGGGCCAGGACGCCGGCGGCGGGCCAGGCGCCGCCCAGGGCCTTCGTGGCGCCGTCGACGGTGGCCAGGTCGACGGCGGAGTAGCCGAGGTTCTGCTTCTGGATCGCGGTGACCGTCGGCTGGGTGGTCATCACGCAGGAGATGGCGCCCTTCTTCAGCGCCGCGATCGCGGTGGAGCCCGCTCCGACGCCGGTGCGGTTGTACTTGTCCTTGGCGACGCCGGCCTTGGCGGCGATCAGCTGGGTGAGGGTGTCGGTGCCCGAGCCCAGGTCGGTGACGCCCATCGTCTTGCCGGCGTAGTCGGCCCCGGCGTGCACGTTGCTGGCGGTGGCGCACATCTCGCGCTCGCCCGGCGCGCCGGAGAGCTGGACGATCGACTCCACGGCCTTGTGCTTCATCTGGAACTCGATCGTGTGGTTGTACCAGGCGCCGGCCATGTCCACCTGGCCGGAGATCATGGCCTCCTCGGCGCCGACGCCGCCGTCCTGCTCGGTGGTCAGGGTGACGTCGACGCCGTACTTCTTGTAGAAGCCGAGCTGGTCGGCGAGCTTGTACGGCAGGTAGATCTGCTTGTCGATACCGCCGACCATCAGCGACACGTGCTTGACGTCCTTGGGAGTGCCCGAGCCGCCGGAGCTGCCTGAGCTGCCCGAGCTGCCCGCGGCGGCCGGGGCGGACCCGGAGCCGGAGCCGCCGGAGCTCTTCGACGACGAACAAGCCGTCAACGCGGTGAGGGCCAGGGCGCCGGAGACGGCCAGGACCAGGGTCTTCTTCACAACGGGCACGGCGACGCCGCCTTTCTGGGGGAGGGGGATGGTTCAGACGAGGACGGACTCGGACTGCGTCTTCGGCCGCCAGGCCAGCAGCCGGCGCTCGACGCGTTCGATGACGAACTCGACGATGAGGACCAGGGCGGCGATCACGAACATGTTCGCGAACACGCCGTCCGGGTCGAAGTTGCCCTGCGCGGACTTGATCAGCAGGCCCAGGCCGTGCTGGGCGCCGAGGACCTCGCCGACCACCGCGCCGACGATGGCGAACCCGAAGGCGCTGTGCAGCGAGGCGATGATCCAGGTCATCGCCGAGGGCAGGGTCACGTGCCGGATCACGTGCCACCGGCTGGCGCCCAGCACCTTGGCGTTGTTCAGGACGTTGCGGTCCACTTCGCGCACGCCCTGGAAGGCGTTGAAGAACACGATGAAGAACACCAGGACCGCGGCCAGCAGCACCTTCGGGGTGATGCCGACGCCGAAGGCGACGACGAAGATGGCGCCGAGCACGATGCGCGGGATGGCGTTGACCACCTTGATGAACGGGTCGAGCACCTGCGCCAGGAACCGGTTCAGGCCCAGCGCGACGCCCATCACGATCCCGACCGCGGTGCCGAGCAGGAACCCGTACAGCGCCTCCTGCATCGTGGTCGCGATCTGCTGCGGGTAGGAGCCGAACTCGGTGCCGTGCTCGAAGTAGTCCCACAGCCGGTTCCAGATCCCGGAGGGCTGCGCGTAGAAGAACTTGTCGACCCAGCCGAGCGCGGTGAACAGCTGCCAGCCGCCGACGACCAGCACCGCCAGGGCGATCCGGGCCGCCCAGACCCTCATGGTGCGAGTGTTCACGCGGCCGCTCCCGCCGTGCGGGCGTACGCGCGCTCCACCTCGGCGCGCAGCGTCGACCAGATCTCGTGGTGCAACTCCAGGAAGCGGCTGCCGAACCGGATGTCCTGCACCGAGCCGCGCGGCCGCGGGATGTCGATGTCGAAGACCTGCTTCACCGCCCCGGGGGAGGAGGTCATCACCACCACCCGGTCGGCCAGCGCGATCGCCTCCTCCAGGTCGTGGGTGATGAACAGCACCGAGGGCCGCGAGGCCTCCCACAACTGGATCAGCTCGGTCGACATGATCGCCTTGGTCTGCACGTCCAGGGCGCCGAACGGCTCGTCCATCAGCAGCACCCGGGGTTCGGTGATCCAGGCCGCGGCCATCGCCACCCGCTTGCGCATGCCGCCGGACAGCTGGTGCGGGTAGCGGTCCTCGAACCCGGCCAGGCCCACGCGCCGGATCCAGTCCCGGGCCCGCTCCAGCGCGTCCTTCTTGGGGACCCGCCGGAAGATCAGGCCCAGCGCCACGTTCTGCAGCACCGTCTTCCACGGCAGCAGCGCGTCGGCCTGGAACATGAACCCGACGCCGTCGGTGATGCCCTCGACCCGCCGGCCGTCCACCGAGACCGTGCCCTCGCTGGGCCGGTCCAGGCCGGAGACCAGGGACAGCGTCGTGGACTTGCCGCAGCCGGTCGGGCCGACGACGGCGCAGAACTGCCCCGGCTCGACCGTGAACGTCACGTCGCGGATCGCGGTGAACACGTCCCCGGAGGGGGTGAGGAACCGTTTGGTGACGTCCTCGATCTCGATGGCGGTGCCGGCCATGGCATGGACTCCCTTGGTCGCCGGTGGTGTGCAGCGAAAGTAGGACCGGCCCCGCGATGACGTCGCTGTTTCGCGCACAACCCGCGTTTGCCGCGTAACCGTGCGTTTTGTGCGTTCTGCTCTCCGGCCCGGCCCTTGTCCGAGCTGCGGAGACGACACACAATCTGACGAATGCGGCGTGGTGCGGGAGGCGGTCGGCGGAAGCTGAGCAGCCAGATCCTCGTCAGCCAGGTCTCGATCCTGCTGGCGGTGGTCCTGGTGGGCTTCGCCCTGTTCGCGCGCCAGGAGCGGCACCAGCTGGACCGCCAGTACATGGACGAGGCGTTGCAGATCGCGCAGACCGTCGCCGACACCCCGGAGGTGAAGGGCTGCATCGAGTTCCCGTCCGCGGACTGCGACGGCACCCTCCAGGACATCGCGAACCGGATCCAGGACGACACCCGGACCGACTATGTCGTCATCGTCGACGCCGACCGCGTCCGGCACACCCACCCCAACCCCGGCCTGGTCGGCCGCCGGATCGAGGAGACCGCCCTGGTCACCCGGCCCGAAGTGCGGTTCGACCACGGCAGCGTCGGCGAGTCGGTGAACGGCCGGGTGCCGCTGTACAGCCGCCTGGACCCCGGCGAGCGGATCGGCCAGGTGTCCGTGGGCCGCAAGGTCACCGACGTCGCCACCATCTTCAGCGGGCAGCTGCCGATCTACGCCGCCTGGTTCGGCGTGGCGCTCGCCGTCGGCGCGCTGGCCTCCTACGTCCTGGCCCGCCGGCTCAAGACCCGCACCTTCGGCCTGGAGCTCGACGAGATCGCCCGACTGCTGCAGGAGCGGGAGGCGGTGCTGCACGGCATCCGCGAGGGCATGATCGCCTTCGACCGGGCCGGCCGCGTCACCATGGTCAACGACGAGGCGCGGCGGCTGCTGGGCCTGCCCATGTTCGGCGGCGTCGGCGGCTTCCTGGACGCCGTGGTGCCGCCGGGGCGGCTGCGGGACGTGCTCTCCGGCGAGATCGAGGGGCAGGACCAGGTGGTGCTGACCGACGACCACTACCTGACCGTGAACCGGATGCCGGTGACGCTGGCCGGACGGCCGCACGGCGCCGTGGTGACGCTGCGGGACCGCACCGAGCTGTCCGGGCTGCTGCGCGAGCTGGACAGCGTCACCAGCCTCACCGACGCGCTGCGGGCCCAGCAGCACGAGTTCTCCAACCGCATGCACACCGTCGCCGGACTGCTGGAGCTCGGGGAGACCGAGGAGGCGCTGCGCTACCTCACCGACCTGTCCGGCGCCGAGGCCGCCTTCGCCGAGTCGGTGCGGGCCCGGATCGCGCCGCCGGTGCTGGTCGGGCTGATCCTGGCCAAGGCCGCGGTCGCCGGCGAGCGCGGCGTGGAGCTGGAGCTGACCGAGGACACGTGGCTCGGCGACACCCCCGACAAGGTGCAGGCGCTGACCACGATCCTGGGCAACCTGATCGACAACGCCTTCGACGCGGTGTCCGGGCCCGGCGTCGCCGTCGGCAAGCCGGGGCGCGTGCTGGTCGGGATCGTCGAGGACGACGACGGGATCACGGTGCGCGTCGCCGACAACGGGCCCGGGATCCCGGCCGGCGCCGCCGAGATGGTGTTCACCGACGGATACACGACGAAGCCGGACACCGGATCGATGCGGCGGGGGCTGGGACTGGCGCTGGTGCACCGGCTGGTGCAGCGGCTCGGCGGGACCATCACCGCGTCCGAGGGCCCCGGTGCGGTGTTCACAGTGCGGTTGAGAGCGAGGCCGGTATGAGCGACAGCGTGCGAGTCCTCGTGGTGGACGACGACTACCGGGTCGCCAAGATCCACGCCGCCTACGTCGAGCGGACCGCCGGATTCACGGTCTGCGGGCAGGCGCACTCGGTGGAGCAGGCCCTCGCGGCGGTCGCCGAGCTGCGGCCGGACCTGGTGTTGATGGACGTCTACCTGCCGGACGGGGACGGGCTCGGGGCGATCCGCAAGCTCCTGGAGGCGCCGGAGCCCGCCGCCGGCGCGCCGCACCCGGACTTCGTGGTCATCACCGCGGCGCGCGACGTCAACACGGTGCGCACGGCCATGCAGCTGGGCGCGGTCCACTACCTGGTGAAGCCGTTCGGCTACCCGGCGATGGCCGAGAAGCTGGCGTCGTACCGGGACCTGCGGCGGCGGATCGAGACGCTGAGCGGCGCCGACGCGGACGCCGACCAGGGCGCCGTGGACGAGCTGTTCGGGCTGCTGCGGACGCCGGCGCTGCCCGCGCAGCCGGCCAAGGGGCACTCCGCGCCGACGCTGGAACTGGTGCGCAACGCGGTGCGGGCGGCCGGCGGCGACGTCTCGGCGTCCGAGGTGGCCGAGCGGGTCGGGATCTCCCGGCCGACGGCGCAGCGCTATCTCAGCTATCTGACTCGGCACGGTGTGGTCCGGTTGCAGTTGCGTTACGGTGCCACCGGGCGTCCGGAGCACCGCTACTCGCCGCTGGGCTGACCGCGCCGTGTTCGACCGCGGAGGCGGGTGAGCGCCGAACCGTTACGGGCCAAGGGCTTGCGGCCGCCCGCGGCCGGTGCCGCGCCGCCGCTGGTCGCGGCGGGAGCCGGGTCGCCGGTTGCCGCCTCGCGGACTCGCTTCGGTAACGAAACCCTGACTTCCGCCCCCTTTTGTCCGTTTATCACGGCGCCAGTGCGGCGATTTCCGGCTGGTCCTGCTGAATCGTGCATCAGCACATGCCTACACTGTCTGCACCGCATCTCCACGGGCGCTCGGGCACCTGCAGAGGCGCGGGGCGTGTAGATCGGAACCCAAGGGAGACCAGACAGTGGCAAGTGGAAACGCGATCCGAGGCAGCCGCGTCGGGGCGGGACCGATGGGGGAGGCCGAGCGCGGCGAGAGCGCCCCTCGGGTTTTCGTCTCCTTCTGGTGCGTGAACAAGCACGAGACCAAGCCCTCCTTCGCCAGCGACGCGCAGATCCCCGACACCTGGGACTGCCCGCGCTGCGGCTTCCCGGCCGGCCCGGACAAGGACAACCCGCCGGCCCGCTCCCGGACCGAGCCCTACAAGACCCACCTCGCCTACGTCCGTGAGCGCCGCTCCGCCGAGGACGGCGACCAGATCCTCGCCGAGGCCCTCGCCAAGCTCCGGGGCCAGCTCTAGCCCCGCTCCGGATCCCCCACGGATCCGGGATCCCCACGCCGCCCGGCCGGGCCCCACTCGGCCGTCGGGCGGCGATCGGACGTCCGGCCCCGGCTTCCTACGCTCTGGAAGCCGGGGCTTCGGTGTTCGTGCCGAGCTGCCCGGCCGCTCACGCCTTCACCCGGAAGAAGAACGGCCGCAGCTCGCTGAATCCGACCCGGCCGTAGATCCGGGCCGCGCCCGCGTTCTCGTGCTCGACCTGGAGATACATCCGCCCCGCGCCGTTCACCGCGGCCCAGTCGGCCAGCGCGCCGATCACGGCGCCCGCCGCCCCCTTGCCGCGGGCGGCCGGCAGCGTGGCCATGCTGAACACGCCGGCCCAGCCGGACTCGGCGACCGCGCGGCCGACCGCGACCGTCTCGTCGCCGAGCAGCACGCTGGCGTACACGGCGCGCTCGGTGATCCGTTCCAGCAGCCGCCACTGCGCGTCCGCGTCGCCGCCGGCGACCTGGTGCAGGACGTCGAACCACGCGCGGGTCGGCTGCTCCTGCAGGCGTACCCGCAGGGAGCCTTGCGGGGCCAGGGCCAGGGCCAGGACCTCGGACGTCGTCGCGGTCTGCAACGACACAGAGGCCTTACGCTCGTAGCCCCGCGCCTCCAGCAGCGCGTCCAGCTCCGGCGGCGCGGCGCCCGGCGTCATCTGGACCAGCACCGGAATACCGCGCTCGGCGCAGTAGGCCTCCGCCGCCTCGGTCCGCTCGCTCAGCTCCGCCCGCGACGTCCCGCCGTGCGGCAGCACCGACGCCACCCACCACGCGCACCCCGGCGCGTGCCGCAGCCACCACCCGCTGGTCCGCTCGTCGGACTCGGCGGGCACCGCTCGCGCGGTCCGCTCCTGAAGACCTGTCTCCAGCCCCGCTGCCGTCTCCACCACGTGCTCTCCCCCTTTCGCGTGACGCCCACCATAGTGGCCACACCCGGCGTTCCCAGGCGGGCGTCCGCGGCGGGACAATGGCGGAGCGAAACCCCGAGGTAGACCCGAGGCAGACCGAGGCAAAGGAGCCCGCCCCATGGCCCGCAAGGCGCCGACCACCGATCCCGGCGACGAGAACCTGCGCGTCGGACATGCCAAGGACTGGGCGGCGGGGGTTCCGGCGGTGGCGGTGGCGCTGCGCGACGCGGTGGACCAGATGGGCGTCGGACGGTCGGCGCGGACGCTGCTGCGGCTGAACCAGAAGAACGGCTTCGACTGCCCCGGCTGCGCGTGGCCGGAGGAGGACAAGCGGCACATCGCCGAGTTCTGCGAGAACGGGGCGAAGGCCGTGGCCGAGGAGGCGACGTTGCGGCGGATCACGCCGGCGTTCTTCGCCGAGCACTCCGTGGCCGAGCTCGGCGAGCGCAGCGGCTACTGGCTCGGGCAGCAGGGCCGGCTCACCACGCCGATGCTGCTGGACGCGGGCGCCACCCACTACCGGCCGGTGGGCTGGGACGAGGCGTTCGCCGTGATCGCGGAGGAGCTGCGGGGCCTGGACTCGCCGGACGAGGCGGTGTTCTACACCTCGGGCCGCACCTCGAACGAGGCGGCGTTCCTGTACCAGGCCTTCGTGCGCGCCTTCGGCACCAACAACCTCCCGGACTGCTCGAACATGTGCCACGAGTCCTCCGGTTCGGCGCTGACCGAGACGCTCGGCGTCGGCAAGGGCTCGGTGTCGCTGGCCGACCTCGCCAAGGCCGACCTGATCCTGGTGGTCGGGCAGAACCCGGGCACCAATCATCCGCGGATGCTGGCGGCGCTGGAGAAGGCCAAGCGCGGCGGCGTGCGGATCACCGCGGTGAACCCGCTGCCGGAGGCCGGGCTGCTGCGGTTCAAGAACCCGCAGAACCCCTCCGGCCTGGTCGGGCGCGGCACCCCGCTGGCCGACCGGTTCCTGCAGATCAAGGTCGGCGGCGACCTGGCGCTGTTCCGCGCGTTCGGCAAGCTGCTGCTGGAGGCCGAGGACGCGGCGCCCGGCACCGTGCTGGACCGCGCCTTCATCGACGAGCACAGCCACGGCTTCGAGGAGTACGCCGAGCAGGCCCGCTCCACCGGCTGGCCGGAGATCCTGGCCGCGACCGGCCTGACCCGCGAGGAGATCCAGGCCGCGTTCGAGGAGGTCCGGGACAGCGAGCGGCTGATCGTGTGCTGGGCGATGGGCCTGACGCAGCACAAGCACTCGGTGCCGACCATCCGCGAGGTGGTCAACGTGCTGCTGCTCGGCGGGCACGTCGGCCGCCCCGGCGCCGGGGTGTGCCCGGTCCGCGGCCACTCCAACGTGCAGGGCGACCGCACGATGGGCATCTACGAGAAGCCGAAGCCGGCGTTCCTGGACGCGATGGAGGCCGAGTTCGGGCTGCCGATGCCGCGCGAGCACGGGTTCGACACCGTCGACGCGATCCGCGCGATGCGCGACGGCCGCGCCCGTGTGTTCTTCGCGATGGGCGGCAACTTCGTCGCCGCGACCCCCGACACCGACGTCACCGAGGCCGCCCTGCGCCGCACCGCCCTGACCGTGCAGGTCTCGACGAAGCTGAACCGCTCGCACGTCGTCCCCGGCCGCCGCGCCCTGATCCTGCCCACCCTCGGCCGCACCGAGGTGGACCGCCGGCCCGGCGGCGACCAGTTCGTCACCGTCGAGGACTCCATGGGCCTGGTCCACGCCTCCCGCGGCCGCCTGGCCCCGGCCAGTGAGGCGCTGCTGTCGGAGGTCGCCATCGTGGCCCGCCTGGCCCGCGCGGTCCTCGGCCCGGACCATCCGGTGCCGTGGGAGGAACTCGCCGCCGACTACGACCGCATCCGCGACCGCATCGAGCGCGTGGTCCCCGGCTTCGAAGATTTCAACACCCGTATCCGCCGCGGCTCCGGCTTCGCGCTCCCGCACGCGCCGCGGGACTCGCGCACCTTTCCCACCGCCACCGGCAAGGCCAACTTCACGGCGAACGCGTTCGAGGCGCCGCGGGTGCCCGAAGGCCGGCTGCTGCTGCAGACGGTGCGCTCGCACGACCAGTACAACACCACCATCTACGGGCTCGACGACCGCTACCGCGGCGTCCACGCCGGGCGGCGCGTGGTGTTCGTCCACCCCGACGACCTGAAGACGCTGGGGATCGAGGACGCGGCGATGGTCGACCTGGTGTCGGAGTGGACCGACGGGACCGAACGGCGCGCACCCGCGTTCCGGGTGGTGGCGTACGACACCGCACGGGGGTGCGCGGCGGCGTACTTCCCGGAGACGAACGTGCTGGTGCCGCTGGACTCGACGGCGGATGTCAGCAATACGCCGACGTCGAAGGCGATCGTGGTGCGGTTGGAGCCGGCCGGGGAGTAGGGGAACTGATGCCGCCGACGGCGCGCTAACCGATCCTGAGTCCCACGTGCGCGGCCAGCGCCGGTGCCAGCTCCACCAGTTGGCCACCGTCGATGGTGGCGCCGCGCAGGGCGTCCAGACCGGCCTTGAAGTGCAGGCGGGCGCCGCGCAGGTCGACGTCGGTGAGTCTGGCGCGGCTGAAGTCGGCGTCCTCGAAGGTGCAGCCCGGGAAACGGACGCGGGTCAGCTTCGTGCCGCCGAAGTCCGCCTCGCGGAGCAGGCAGTCGGTGAAGACCACGTCGGTCAGGGCCGCGCCGCGGAGGTTCACCGCGTCCAGCTTCACCTGGTCGAAGTGGACGCGGCGCACGTCCGCGTCATGCCACTGCACGCCCGAGGCGATGCCGCGGACCACCTCGGTGTCGCGCCAGTGGGACGCCGACAGGTCCGGGGCGAGCAGGCGGGAGTCCTCGAGGCGTACGTCGGCGAACGTGGTCTTGGACCACTCGCCGCCGGTCAGTGTCACGTCCGTCAGCAGGCACTGGCTGAACCGCGCGTGGCTGGCGAACACGTCGTCCCACTCCACGCTCTCGGCCCGTTGGCACTCGTAGTGGCCCTCGTCCCGCACCGGCTGGTCCAGCGGGGCCAGTTCGGACGCGGGCGGCAGGTCGGGACGGGGGAGGGGGTTCGGTGTGGCGCTGTGCATGCCGATCATTGTGTACCCCGCCGCCGACCACGTTCGGGATCAGGCCGGCGGATCATCGCGGTAGACCTCTGATTTCAGGCCCCTGACCAGCCACCGCGTCGCGACGAGCGCAGGCCGCGGCTCCTGCGGCGGCGGCACGAAGCAGACCTCCCGGAGTTCCGGTCCCGACCGGTCCCAATCCGCCCCCAACGCGAAGGGGTCCGGCCCGTCGTCCAGGTCCTCCCCGGCCTGCTCCCGCACCACGACATCCGGATACAGGCGCGTCTCCTGCGCGGAGTAGCAGTCGTCGAGCCGGCTCGCGACCAGCACCCCGCACTCCTCGCACTCCAGGCACGGCTGCCAGCCGTCCAGCGACCAGCACCCCGTGCGGACCAGCTCGTGGACGAACCGCACACCCCGGACGTCGCCCGGCGACAGGACGTAGGTGCCCGTCAGCCGATCACGGCCGTGCTCCGCCTCGTCGACCGAGTACGTCCCGGGCACGAGCCGCGGCGGGTTCACCCGGTGATGGTCCAACCATGACTCGTGGGGCGGCGCGGGCAGCTCCACCTCGCGCACCGGCTGACTCAAGACGTTTCCGCACCCCGCACACAGAAAACGATCCACGGCACGAGTATCGCAAGACACACCCGAACGCCGACCGTCATTTGGCATGTTCCGGCATTTGGGGAGCCGCTTGTCTTCGCCTGACGCCTGACACGGCCGAGGGCCGCCGGTCCCCTCCGGCGGCCCTCGGCGTGAGCTCCCGTTCCTAGCTCCCGGTCACGAACCCGAGGTTCTCGTACACCGTGTCCTGCACCCCCGGCGCCCCGTAGTTCGCCAGCTTCGAGTTCGTCGCCACGATCTGCGGCCGCTGGTACAGCGGCACGATCGTGTCCAGCTTCCAGATCGCGGCGTCGGCCTCGTTGGCGAACTTGATCGCCTGGTCGCGGTCCAGGGAGCTGAGCGCCTGGGTGAACAGGGCGTCGATGTCCTTGCTGCCGACGCGGCCGTAGTTCTGCTGGATGTTCAGCTTGCCGTCGGCGCCGGTGGTGGGGTTGGCGAAGACCGGTTCGGCGGTGCTGATCGGGTAGGCGTTGCCGCCGAGGGTGACGGGGGCGATGTCGAAGTCGCCGGTGTCGACGTACTTGGTGTAGAAGTCGCCGCCGGGGACCGGGACGATGTCGATCTTCACGCCGATGTCCGCGAGCTGGCTCTGCACGATCTCGGCCAGCTGCTTGGAGGCGTCGTTGGAGGAGGAGATGGTGAACCGCAGGCTCAGGGTCTTGCCGCCCTTCGTCCGGGTCTTGCCGCCGTCGGTGCTGACCCAGCCGGCCTGGTCGAGCAGCGTCTTGGCGCGCGCCGGGTCGGACTTGCCGAGGTCCCCGGAGTTGTCCTGGTAGCCCTTCTGGTTGGTCAGCAGGACGTGGTTGTTCAGCGGGTCGGTGCTCACACCCAGCGGGCCGACCAGCGCGGTGTCGATCTGCTTGCGGTTGA
This sequence comes from Catenulispora subtropica, assembly GCF_039531675.1. Lineage (NCBI taxonomy): Bacteria > Bacillati > Actinomycetota > Actinomycetes > Catenulisporales > Catenulisporaceae > Catenulispora > Catenulispora subtropica. Next base: position 15,487 of record NZ_BAAAQM010000015.1, on the reverse strand, counting down.
TGCCGATGGTCAGGGCGTTGCGGACGGCGAGGTCGGACAGCGGCCCGTCGCCGGCGGCGTTGAACGTGATGTTCGCCCACACCGGGCCGGCGGCCTTGTGCACGGTGACGTCCGGCAGGTTCTTCACCCGCGCGTAGTACGACACGTGCGAGCCGATGCCGTACTGCAGGTCGATCTCCTTGTTGGCCAGGGAGTCGGTCTGCGCGTCGAGGTCGATCGCCCGGAAGATGATCTTGTCGAGCTTGGCCTTGTCGCCCCACCACTTCTCGTTCCGCACCAGCGTCAGGGTCTTGGCGGTCTGGTCGATGGAGTCCAGCCGGAACGGGCCGTCACTGGTCGGGATCGCGTTCTTGAAGTCGCTCTCGAACTTCTTCGGGTCGCTGTTGGTCGCCGCCGGGTACAGCGGCGAGAACAGCCCCTGCCACTCGCTGTACGCGGCCTTGAAGGTGATCACCACCTCCTTGGCGTCCTTGCCCGCCTTGATGTCCGCGATCTGGTCGTACCCCGCGGTGCCCGCCACCTGGAACGCCGTGTCGGTCCCGTTCAGCGCCTTCCACTGCGCCTCGAAGTCGGCCTCGCCGACCGGCGTGCCGTCCGACCACACCGCCTGCGGGTTCAGCTCCAGGGTGACGACCTGCTGGGGTGAGGACGTCACCTGGTATGAGGCGACCAGGTTCTTGTTGTTGTGCGGCACGCCCTGCCCGTCGGCGTAGAACGGCTGCTCCAGCACCGCCCCGATGATGTCGGAGACGGCGCCGTCGGTGCCGTCCACCTCATTGAAGTTCATCTGTTCCGGGATCGACGCCTCCGGCCACTTCAGCGTGCCGCCGTCGGCGATCTTGTCCCGTGGCTGCGGATTGATGTCGTTGCCGACCTGCGTGTTGATGTTCTTCGAGGAGGCTCCGGTGGAGCCGGCGCCGCTGGGGCCGCCCTTGGACGACGAGCCGCAGGCGCTCAGGCCCAGCGCCAGCGCGGTCACCGCGGCCAGCGCCGCGAACCGGGATCGGGAACTGTGCGTCACAGTGCTGATCTCCTTCGGTGAGGGTGAGGGTGATGGGTGGGAGGTGGGTCGGATCTTGATCAGGACTTGATCACGGACACGGCGGGTGCCGCCCCGGGCCGGAGATCACGCGATCACGCGAGCGCGCGGTGCGGCACCGGCTCCGGCGCCCCGACGCCCAGGTGGTGGCAGGCCGCCGTCCGCCCGGCACCGCCGACCGGCACCAGCACCGGGTCCTGGACCTCGCACAGCAGCCGGTCCCCGTCCGTCTTCAGCGCCGCGTACAGCGGACACCGGCCGCGGAACCGGCACCCGCGCAGCGCGTCCGCGTCGCCGTCCAGCACCACCGGGCTCGGCGGGTCGCCGGGCAGCACGATCCGCTCCCGCCGCCGCTCCACCGCCGGGTCCGGAACCGGCACCGCCGACAGCAGGGCCCGGGTGTACGGATGCCGCGGGTCCTCGAACACCGGGTCGGCGTCCCCGTACTCCACGACCCGTCCCAGGTTCAGCACCGCGACCCGGTCGGCCACGTGCCGCACCACCGCCAGGTCGTGGGACACGAACAGGTACGCCAGCCCCAGCTCCCGCTGCAGCTCGGCCAGCAGGTTCAGGATCCCGGCGCGCACCGACACGTCCAGCGCCGACACCGGCTCGTCCAGCACCACCAGCGCCGGCTCCAGCGCCAGCGCCCGCGCGATCGCCACCCGCTGCCGCTGCCCGCCGGAGAACTCCCGCGGGAACCGGTTCGCGTGCCCCGGCTCCAGCCCGACCATCTCCAGCAGCTCCCGCACCCGCGGCCCGGTCCGGCCCCGTCCGTGCGTCCGCAGCGGCTCGGCCAGCACGTCGCCCACCGGCAGCCGCGGGTCCAGCGACGCCAGCGGGTCCTGGAACACCGCGGCGATCCCGGCCCGCAGCGGTGCCGACCGCCGCCGCACGCCCCGGCCCCGGTTCAGCTCCGCCAGGTCCCGTCCCAGGACCCTGATGCTCCCGGCCTGCGGCGCGCGCAGCCGCAGCACCTCCATCACGGTGGTCGTCTTGCCGCAGCCGGACTCGCCGACCAGCGCCAGCGTCGTGCCCGGCGCGATGTCCAGGCTGACGCCGTCCACGGCGCGCACCGTGCCGATGCGGCGCCGGAAGACCGAGCCCTTGGTCAGCGCGTGGTGCTTCACGAGGTCTCGGACGACGAGGACCGGCTCGGCGGCGGAGTCCTCGTCGGCCTCGGCGTCGGCCCTCTCGGCGTCCGCCTCGGCGTCGGCGTCGGCGTCGGCCGTGGAGCCCGGCGTGGCGCCGGCCCGGGTATCGACGGGCTCTTCACCGCCGGTGCCGACCGCGGCTTCCGGCGCCGCCGGAACGACCACGTCGTCTCCGCCGGGCGCCCCGGCCATCAGGTCGAGCCCTTCGAGCGTCCGATGACACGCCGCCGCCCGCCCGAGCCCGATCTCCAGCAGCTCCGGCTCCGTCTCCCGGCACCGGTCGAGGACGAACTCGCAGCGCGGCGCGAACGGGCACCCCGTTCCGAGCTCCGAGAGCGAGGGCGGCGCGCCCGGGATCGACCGCAGCCGCACCCCGCGCCCGGCGTCCAGCCGCGGCAGCGAGCCCAGCAGCCCGGCCGTGTACGGCATCCGCGGCGCCGCGAACAGCTCCTCGACCCCCGCCGTCTCCACCGGCCGCCCCGCGTACATCACCGTCGCGCGGTCGGCGAAGCCCGCCACCACCCCGAGGTCGTGGGTGATCAGCACGATCGCCGCGCCGGTGGCCTGCTTCGCGGTGGCCAGCACCTCCAGGATCTGCGCCTGCACCGTCACGTCCAGGGCGGTGGTCGGCTCGTCGGCGATGATCACGTCCGGGTCGTTGGCGATCGCCATCGCGATCATCACCCGCTGCCGCATGCCGCCGGAGAACTCGTGCGGGAACGCCTGCGCCCGCCGCGCCGGATCCGGGATGCCCACCAGCTCCAGCAGCTCCACCGCGCGCCGCGAAGCAGCCTCCTGCGACACATCCCTGTGCACCCGGATCGCCGCCGCGATCGCCTCGCCGACCCGGTACACCGGCGTCAGCGCGGACAGCGGATCCTGGAACACCATCGCGATCCCCGCGCCGCGGATCCGGGACATCCGCTTGTCGTCCAGGCCCAGCAGCTCCCGGCCGCCGAACCGCACCGAACCGGACACCCGGGCGTCGCTCGGCAGCAGTCCGATCACCGCCAGCGACGACACCGACTTGCCCGACCCGGACTCGCCGACGACGGCGAGGGTCTCGCCGCGCCGCACCTGGTAACTCAGGCCCCGGACGGCCTCCAGCCGCGTGCCCTTCTCCGCCGGGAACGACACCCGCAGATCAGCGACCTCCAGCACCACGTCGCTCACGAACCCGCCCCCGCTCCCGAGCCGGACGCGGTCCCGGCCGCGTCGTCCATCGCGTCGCGCAGCCCGTCGCCGATGAAGGCCACCGCCATCACCGTCAGGATCAGCATCAGGCCGGCCGGGTAGAACAGCCACGGGAACGACATCGCCGAGTCCGTCCCGTCGGCGATGATCGTGCCCAGCGACACGTCCGGCGGCTGCACCCCGAACCCGAAGTAGCTCAGCGACGTCTCGGCGATGATGGTGCCGCCGACGTTCAGCGTCGCGTCGATGATCAGCAGCGAGGCCATGTTCGGCAGCAGGTGCCGGGTGATGATCCGCAGCGGGTGCACCCCCATGACCTCGGCCGCCGTCACGAACTCCCGCTCCCGCAGCGACCGCGCCAGCCCCCGCACCATCCGCGCCGTCACCATCCAGTTGAACGCCGCCAGCAGGATCACGAACAGCAGCCAGGTCCGGCCGTGGAACAGCGGCGAGGTGATCGCCAGGATCAGGAACGACGGCAGCACCAGCAGCAGGTCCACGCACCACATCAGGACCCGGTCCGCCCAGCCGCCGAAGTACCCGGCCGTCGCCCCCACCACCCCGGCCACGCCGGTCGACAACACCGCCGCCAGCAGCCCGATGACCAGCGACTTCTGCAGGCCGCGCAGCGTCTGCGCGTACACGTCCGACCCGATCTGCGTGGTGCCGAACCAGTGCGTGGCCGACGGCCCGGTCAGGAAGTTCTCGTAGTCCTTGTCCTTGTAGCCCCACGAGTTCAGGTGCGGCCCGATGAAGGCCAGCGCGAACATGAACAGCAGGATCACCAGCCCGGCCACGGCCAGTCTGCGCCGCCGGAACCGGCGCAGCACGATCCGGCCCCGGCTCAGCGCGACCGGCTCCGCCGGGGGTATCGCGGTGTCCTCCTCCGCGACCACGAAGTCCGTCTCCGGCGCCGCCATCAGACACGCACCCGCGGGTCGAGCAGCGCGTGCGCCAGATCCGAGGCCAGCCCGGCGATCAGCACCAGCACCGCCGTGAACAGCACCATCGCCGCCACCGCGTTCACGTCCGCGCGGTTGATCGAGTCCACGAACCACTCGCCCATCCCGTGCCAGCCGAAGATCTTCTCGGTGAAGGTCACACCGGTCAGCAACAGCCCCATCTGGTACGCGAACAGCGTCGCCATGGGGATCAGGGCCGTGCGGAGCCCGTGTTTCACCAGCGCCGGTCCGCGCCGCATGCCGGTGGCGCGCGCGGTGCGGATGTAGTCGGCGCCGAGCACGTCGAGCATCGCCGAGCGCTGATACCGGCTGAACAGGGCGGCCTGGCCCAGCATCAGCGACAGCGTCGGCACCACCAGGTGCTGCGCGCGGTCGGTGAGATGGTGGAGCCAGCCGCCGCTCAGGCCCGGCGTGGTCTCGTTGGTGTACGGGAACAGCGTGGTGCCGGCGGCCTGGTTGACCTTGACCGCGCCGATCTTCAGCAGCACGGCCAGCAGGAACACCGGCGTGGACAGCACCAGGAACGACAGGAACGTGACGGCGTGGTCCGAGGGCCGGTACTGCCGGATCGCCGAGACGAAGCCGAGCGCGACGCCGGCCAGGGCGCCGGTCGCCGTGCCGATGACCACCAGCCGCACGGTCACGCCGACCCGCCGCCCCATCTCCGCCGACACCGGGGAGTCGTCGATGGTGCGGCCCAGGTCCCCGGTCAGCACGCCGCCGGCCCAGTGCCCGAACCGCTCCGGCAGCGGCGTCTTGTCGTTGAGGTTCAGCGCGTCCAGCGTCCGGTCCACCACCGCGGCCGGCGGCGGCGGCTGGCGCTGGGCGAAGTGCTCGCGCGGGTTCAGGCTCGCCGCCGCCAGGAGGTAGCCCAGGCACGTGGCGATGGTGATCAGAACCAGGTAGTTGACGATCCTGCGCAGCAGGAATGGGCCCATGGCGTCGTGAGCTCCCGGGGTAGGGGCACGCTTGTGGCGTGTCGGAGGACAACATCGCAAGGCACTGAGCGGTTCTCGGACCGTTCGGTACCCGGGAATCCCGGCTTATATGCAAGAGCCCTGCCTAAAGCACGGCATGCTTGGATTCCCGAAGGGCCGGACCCTTGACGGGAATGTGTACACAGCGCACAAGACGAACCGCCCGGCCCTCTCAGGATGCGAGAGGATCGGGCGGTTCCGCGAGATATCAGGACACAGAATGGTTCGGGCCGCGAATAACGCCGTCCTCCGGCGTAATCGGCGTCGCGCGCACCGCGCCGCGCGATATCAGGCCACGCATATCACCTCGCCGTGCCCGACGGTAAAGATTCCGTCATGGCTCCGCGACCAAGCGCGCCAGGCGTCGGCCATCGCCTGGAGTTCCGGCTCGGTGGCGATGCCCTTCGCGACGTACTGCGAAGCGGTCGAGGACTTGGTGGTGCGGTCCGCCCACAGCTCGGCCCACCAGGCACGGTCGCCCGCGTCGGCGAAGACCCAGGAGGAGGCGGTGGCGGTGACGTTCTCGGCGGGGAACCCGGCGGACAGGGCCCAGCCGCGCAGGCGGCGCCCCGCGTCCGGGTGGCCGCCGTTGGACGTCGCCAGGCTCTGATACGCCGCCAGCCACGCGTCCAGAGCCGGCGACTCGGGGAACCAGCGGAAGGCGCCGTAGTCGCTGTCGCGGGCCGCGACGACGCCGCCGGGCCTGCAGACCCTGCGCATCTCCTTCAGCGCCCGGACCGGATCGGCGACATGCTGCAGCACCTGGTGGGCGTGGACGACGTCGAAGGTGTCGTCGGGGAAGTCCAGGGCGTGGACGTCGGCCACCGCGAAGCGGACGTTGCCGGTGCCGCGGTCCGCGATCTCGTCCTGCGCCAGTCGCAGCGCGTCGGCGGTGATCTCGACCGCGGTCACCGTGCCGGGGGCGACGCGGTCGGCCAGGTCGGCGGTGATCGTGCCGGGGCCGCAGCCGACGTCCAGCACGCTCTGACCCGGCGCCAGGAGCGGCAGGAGGTAGGCCGCCGAGTTCTCCGCCGTGCGCCACCGGTGCGAGCGGAGGACCGACTCGTGATGGCCGTGGGTGTACGTGTTCTGGGGAGTCTCCGGCTTGGTCATGCCGGAGACTCTAGTCGGGTGACCGCTATTCGAGAAGATTGGTTTCGCCATATGAGACGCTTGCCGGACGCGCACGTGCCTCAGCCGTAGAAGAGCTCTTCCACGACCATCGCCACGCCGTCCTCGTCGTTGCTCCCCGTGACCCCGGTCGCCGCCGCCTTCACGTCCTCGGCCGCGTTCGCCACCGCCCACGACCGCGCGGCCCAGGCCAGCATCGGCACGTCGTTCGGCATGTCACCGAACGCCACCACGTCCGCCGCCTCGATCCCGCGCGCCGCGCACCACAGGGCCAGCGTCGAGGCCTTGGTCACCTCCGGCGGACCGAGCTCCAGCAGGCCGCGGTTGGTGGAGTACGTGAGGTGCCCCAGCACCCCGACCGCCGGCAGGGCCTCGGCGAACATCTCGGCGCTGAGCCGCTCCCGGTCCGCCACCACGATCTTCAGCAGCGGCGCGCCCTCCAGCGCCCCGGTCAGCTCGTCGTAGCCGACCACGCGCCGCCCCGGATCGTCCTCGTCCAGGTCGAACGGCGACAGGACGTAGTCCGGCTCGCGGAACATGCCGGTCGGGGTCTCCAGGGCGAAGCGGGCGGTGGGCAGCGCCGCGCGCATGTCGGCGAGCAGCTTCGGCAGCGTGCCGACGTCGAACGCCCGGAAGTCGTAGGCGCGCGCGGCCGCCAGGTCGTAGCAGGCCGCGCCGTTGGAGGCGATGACGTGCGGCAGCCGCCCGAAGCACGGCTTGAGCCGGTCCAGCCACCGGATCGGCCGCGCCGTCACGGCTATCACCTGCGCCCCGTGGTCCATGGCCAGGTCCAGGGCCGCGCGGGTGCGGTCGGACGTGGTGCCGTCGGTGCGCAGCAGGGTGCGGTCCAGGTCGGTGGCGATGACTTTGGGTGGGTTCACACGATCAAGGGTGACACGCCGGGCGCCCGTCGCCGCACCCCGCCCGCGTCACAGCGTCCGGGGCAGCCCGAACCGCGGCATCACGCCCGCGCCGAAGCCGGTGATCGCGGTGACGCGGTCGTCGGCGGTGGTGACGACGAGCAGTCCGTAGGCCCGGAAGGCGCCGGCGTCGGCCAGATACATGCCGAACGCCGGCTGGCCGTTGGCGCGCGTCGGCACCACCCGGTAGGACCGCCCCGACCGGAGGGTGACGGCGGCGAAGAACTCCCGGGCCACCTCGATACCCCGGAACTCCAGCATCGCCGGCGGCATGGAGAGCCGGACGTCCTCGGCGAGCAACTCCACCAGAGCCTGGAGATCGGCGCGTTCGAGGGCGTCGGCCAGCCGGGCCACGAGCCGGTGGTCGGCCGCGGTGTCCGGTCGCCGTGCGGGCCTGCCGCCCCCTGAGTCCGCCAGGTGGCCGTCGACCGTGGCCCGCGCTCGTTTGAGGGCGCTCTGCACCGATTCCCGGGTGGCGTCGAGCATCTCGGCCACCTCGCCGGCGCGGTAGCCGAGCACGTCGCGCAGGACGAGGACGGCGCGCTGCCGCGGCGGCAGCAGTTGCAGGGCGGTGATGAACGCGAGCGAGATCGCCTCGGCCGTCTCGTAGCGGGCCTCCGGACCGGGCGCCGGATCGACGAGGCCGTCCATCAGCACGTCCGGATACGGTTCCAGCCACGGCGGCGCGTCGCCGACGCCGGTCGGCTCGGGCAGGCGCACGTCGGGGAGCGGGGCCGTGGTGCGCGGCCGTCTGCTGTCCGCGCGCAGCATGCTCAGGCACCGGTTGGTCGCGATCTGATACAGCCACGTCCGCAGCGAGGAGCGTTGGCCGAAGTCGCCCAGGCTACGCCAGGCGGACACGAGGGTCTCCTGGAGCGCGTCCTCGGCGTCCTGCAGCGATCCGAGGATGCGGTAGCAGTGCACCTGCAGTTCGTGGGAGTGCCCTTCGACCAGTTCGCGGAACGCCTGGTGGTCGCCGGCGCTGGCCCTGGCGATCAGGTCCGGTGTCTTCATGCATCCTCGCTTCTCTTCTTTCCGCCGGGCGCTTTCGGCTCGTCTGCAAGTACCGACGCCGCCGGCCCCGCGAATTGGGCGGTGCCCGCACGCCCGATTCGCGGCCTGGCCGTCGTCTACCCGGTTGGAGGCCGCCCCGGCCCGGGGCGCCCCGAACGACAGAACGGAACCACAGATCATGACCAAGTACGTCTTCTCCTTCCGTGTGCCGTCCGACTACGCGCCCCACGCCGGGACCGCGGCCGAGTGGAAGGCCTGGTTCGGCGCGCTGGGCCCGGCCCTGGTGGACGTCGGTCACGCGGTGACCGAGTACGCCTCGCTCGGCGAGGTCGGCGGCGCCGGCTCCCGGATGATCGCCTACTCGGTGGTGTCCGCCGAGGACCTGGACTCCGCGCTGGCGCTGGCCGAGGACTGTCCGGTCCTGCGGGTCGGCGGCGGCGTCGAGGTCGGCCCGGTGATGGAGGTCGCCGGCTCGTGAGCGACGCCTTGAACGCATCGACGGCGCCGCCGCAGGGGTCGTTCCTGGCGACCGGACGCGGCAAGGTCACCCTGGCGCTGCTGTGCGCGGTGACGTTCCTCGACGTCATGGACGGCGCGATCGTGAACGTCGCGCTGCCGACGATCCGCACCCGGCTCGGGTTCTCGGTGCAGAACCTGCAATGGGTGGTCAGCGGATACCTGATCACCTACGGCGGGTTTCTGCTGCTGGGCGGCCGGGCCGCAGACCTGCTGGGGCGACGGCGCCTGCTGATCGCCGGAACCGCGCTGTTCGCGGCCTCCTCACTGGCCTGCGGGGTGGCCGACGCCCAGGGGCTGCTGGTCGGCGCCCGGCTCGCCCAGGGCTTCGGGGCGGCGATGATGTCCCCGGCCGCGCTGTCCATCCTCACCACCACCTTCCAGGGCGCCGACCGGCACAAGGCGCTGGGCGCATGGGCCGGGATCAGCGGGCTGGCCTCGGCGGCCGGGCTGCTCTTCGGAGGCGTGCTCACCCAGGACTTCGGCTGGCGGTGGGTGTTCTTCGTGAACCTCCCGCTGTGCGCCCTGGTGCTGGTCGGGGCGTTCCGGATCCTGACGGCCGACCGCGGCCGGCCCGTGCCGGGCGGGTTCGACGCGGTCGGCGCGCTGCTGGTCACCGCCGGGATGCTGCTGCTGATCCTCACGCTGGTGAGGGCGCCGGACGAGGGCTGGGGCGCGGGCCGCACCCTCGGCGGGCTGGCCGCCTCGGCGGCGCTGATGGCCGCGTTCGCCGTCAACGAGCAGCGGCGCGCGGATCCGCTGGTCCCGTTGTCGGTCTTCCGGATCAAGGGCCTGGCCGCGGCCGACGCCACCCAGGTGATCGCCTGGGCCGGGTTCTATTCGATGTTCTTCTTCGTCACTCTGTACATGCAGAACGTCCTGGGCTACTCGCAGCTGCGGTCCGGGCTCTCGTATGTGCCGGTGAGCGTCGGCATCGGGTTCGGCTCGACGCTGGCGACGAAGATGTTCGTCCGGACCGGCACCCGTCCGGTCATCGTCTCCGGTGCGCTGCTCGCGGCCGGCGGCATCCTGTGGCTGTCCCGCATCCCGGTGGACGGCACCTATCTCGGCAACCTGCTCACGCCGCTGGTCGTCATGGGGGTAGGGCTGGGGCTGCTGTACGCCGGTGTGCAGACGGCCGCGAACGCGGGCGTGCCGGAGGACCAGGCCGGATTGGCCGCTGCCTTGATCACCACGTCGTTCCAGCTCGGATCCGCGCTCGGGCTGGCGGTGTTCAGCGGGGTCGCGACCAGCCGCACCAGCCATCTGCTGGCGGTTCACATGCCGCTCCCGGAGGCGCTCACCGCGGGGTTCCAGCGGGCCCTGCTCGTCAGTGCCCTGTGTCTCGTGGCCGCCGGAGCCATCGCGCTGCGTGCCTCCAACACCCGCGGCGAACCCGCCTCCACACCGGAACCGCACGAGAACCTGGAGCCCTCCTACGACCCCGCGTGACGCCGCATCACGCGATCGCCCGGTGTGCGGCGCCGACGGGCTGTCCCGACGGCGCCGCACGCTCTCGTCCGCACCGCCGCAATCCGCCGACTTCCCCCCACGCTGTCGGGTCGGACCGATAGCGTTCCCGCGTGATTCAGGATTTCCGGCATGATGCCCTGGCCACCTTCCACGGGCTGCCCGTATTCGTCTTCGACTTCGCCGACGCGGCGGACCTGGAGGGCGGGGGCCTGCCCGCCGACGTCGAGGCCTGGGCCTGGCGCGTCGGGGTCTCGGACTTCGAGGGGCCGAACGGCGACGAGGTCTGGGAGCTGTTCCTGGCCTCCGTCGACACCACCCGCATCAAGGCTCTGACGCTCGCCGCGTGGTATCCCGACGAGGCCGGGATCGGGTGGCCGGAGTGGCACGAGAAGGTGATCGCCGCCGCCGGCCGGTTCCCGAACCTGGAGGCGTTGTTCGTCGCGGACATCCCGAGTGAGATGTCCGAGGTCTCGTGGATCGAGCAGGCCGACCCGGGGCCGTTGCTGGCGGCCTTCCCCGGCCTGGTCGAGTTCGGGGTTCGCGGGACCGGCGACCTGTCCATGAAGCCTCTCGTCCACGAGCGGCTGCGGGAGCTGACCGTGCAGACCGGTGGCCTGCCGCCGGAGATCGTGCGGGTGCTGGGGGAGTCGAGCCTGCCGGCTCTCACCGGCTTGGACCTGTACCTCGGCACGTCGCGGTACGGGGGCGGCGCCACGGCCGACGACCTGGCGCCCATCCTGTCCGGGGCGACGTTCCCGAACCTGCGGCACCTGGGGCTGCGCAACGCCGAGGACACCGACAACCTCGCGGCCGCCGTGGCCCACGCGCCGGTCGTCGCGCAGCTGGAGTCACTGGACCTCTCGCTGGGGATGCTCGGCGACGAGGGTGCCGCCGCGCTCCTCGCCGGCCAGCCGCTGACCCATCTGCGAACCCTGATCCTGCGTCACCACTTCCTCAGCGACGAGATGATCTCCCGGCTGTGGGAGGCGTTGCCCGACACCGAGGTCGACGTCGACGAGCAGAACGCGCCCGGCACCGCCGGCGAACGCTACATCGCGGTGAGCGAATGAGCACCCTGAACTGGACGGTCGTCGCGGCCGCGACGGATCCGGCGCGGGACGGATGGGCCGACGCGGCGATCATCGCGGACGTCGCGGCGCCGCGCTTCGTGACCTGGGACGAGGTGGTCGCCGAGAAGGCGTCCTTCCAGTCCGGGGAGACGGTGCTCTTCGAGCGGATGTCGGGCTGGGACATGCCGAATCCGGTGGCCGGGCAGCGGGCCCGGTACCGGGAGTTCGCCACGGCGCTGGCGCAGCTGGGCGCCGCCGTGGACGACGGCGGTGCCACCCTGGCCGCCGCCGTGGCGCCGACCCTGCTGACCGTGGACCGCGCCGAGCGGGACGTCTTCCTGCGGGCGAACGGCGTTCCGGTGCTGGAGGGCTCCGACCTGGACGAGGCGGGACGCAACATCCTGCGACCGCGCTTCGCGGCCACTGACGACTGGATCGTCGACGGCTGGCAGAAAACGCTCTTCCTGCACCGGGCTCGCGACGGTTTCCACGTGCGCCGGTCCCCGGCCGAGGCGGTCCACGGCGTCAGGGAGCTGAAGCGGATCACCGAACTGCTGGCCGCGGACGGGATCTACGCCGTCGCCAACCTGCACCGCGCGCATCTCCACAACGACTACCACGACATCCGCTTCGCGCTGATCGACGGCGAGGTCACGCACGCCGCCGGCGTGGTGTGCGGGCGGACTGTCCATCGGCCCTGGTACGGCGGGCGGCGCCGCGAGCTCGACGCCTTCCTGACCCGGTTCGGCGCGGCGCGCTGGGAGAAGCTGGTGCTGCTGGCCGAGCGGACGGCCACGCTGTTCCCGGGTGTCCGCTCGCTCGGCGTCGACCTGTGCCTGGACAACGCCGCCGCCGAGTACGTGTTCGACGTCGATCCGTTCGGGGCGGACCTGCCGGGCGCGCTCGGCATGAAGAACACGGTCGGTGACGGTGTCCCGGTGCGCGCAGCGGTCCTGCGCGCTTTGTCGGCTGCGTCCTGACTCAGCTCGTTATCAGAGGGCATACTTTCAGCTATGAGGTATCGCCGCCTGGGCCTGATCCCGCTTGTGGCCCTCGCCCTGCTGGCAGCGGGGTGCCGTGCCGGGTCGCGGGGCAATGACGCCGGCAGCGGCGGCACGGACCCCATGACGCCGGCCGCGTCCTCGGTGGTCACCCACAGCCTGTCCGGAGCGAACGACGACCCGCACACCGTGTTCCACCCGGGCGAGGCCGGCACCGCGCCGATCCCGTCCGGGTCGGTCGTGAACGGCAAGCTGAAGGCGCAGCCGTTCGACGGCGTCCCGAAGACCGGGGCGCTGTTCCTGGGCGTCGGCGGCGTCGCCTCGGCGCACTACTGCACGGCCAGCGTCGTCCACAGCCCGTCGGGCGACCTGATCGCCACCGCGGGACACTGCGTGCGCAACAAGATCTTCGGCGGCTGGCTGGACCACATCCTGTTCGTGCCGGGCTATCACAATGACATCGCCCCATACGGCGTGTGGGTCGCGACCACGGCGTACCTGGACTCCCGCTGGGTCGACTCCGAGGACGAGAACGCCGACATAGCGTTCCTGAAGGTCCGCAAAGCGGGCGGCGGGTCGCAGACCTTGGAGAACATCACCGGTGCGTCGACCTTCACGGCCGCGCCCGGCTACACCAACGCCGTCAGCGTCGTCTCGTACCCGCTGACCGCCTCACGGCCGCTCGGCTGCGCCACCTCCACCAGCAAGTTCAGCGCCACCCAGCTGCGGCTGGACTGTTCCGGACTGCCCGAGGGCGCCAGCGGCAGCCCGTTCCTGGCCTCCGGCGACCGGCTGGTCGGCGTCCTGGGCGGCTATCAGCAGGGCGGCGCCACCGCGGACACCTCCTACAGCATCTACTTCGACGACCGCGTCGCCGCGGTGTTCAAGGCGGCGGCAGGGTCCTGAGATGGACGCCCCGGCGCCCACCGGTCCCCGCCGGCCGCGGTCCGGGCGCGGCCGGCTGGACCTGCACGACCTGGAAGTGCCCGAAGTCAGCGTCCTGCCGTTCGCGATCGGCTCGTTCCAGACCATCGGGCCGCTGGCGTTGGCGGACTTCCCGCACCGGCACACCTTCTACGAGATCGTGCTGGTCACCGGCGGGTCCGGCCACCATGTGGTCGATCTGCACCCGTGGCCGATCACCCCGCCGCACCTGGGCGTCATCGTGCCCGGGCAGATCCACCACTGGCAGCGGGCCCGGGGCGTCGAGGGGTCGGTACTGCTGTTCAACGAGGACTTCCTGCGGCGCCATCCCGAGGATGCCGCGGTGCTGCACGTCCTCGGAGCGTTGGCGTGGCTGCGGCCGGATCCGGACCAGATGGAGGGGCTGACGGAGCTGGCCGCGCAGATGCAGCGTGAACTGTGTCGCGCCGATCCCGGCTACGAGAGCGTGCTGCGCGCGTATCTCCACATCCTGATCGTCCGCGCGGCCCGGATCGCCGACGCGCTGGGGCCGGCGGCTCCCACCGCGGACGGACCGGCGACCAAGGTGAGCGGGTTGGTCGACCGGTACCTGCGGCTGATCACGGCGCCCCGGCAGGGCGGCAGGACGCTGACCTCCTACGCACGGGAGATCGGCGTGTCGCCGGGACACCTGCACGAACTGGTCCGGGAGCAGACCGGTCTGACGCCCGGGAAGCTGACGCGGCGGCACCGGATCCTGGAGGCGAAGCGGCTGCTGGCCGGAACCGACCTGACTGTGCGGCAGGTCTCGGAGCAGACCGGTTTCCACGATCCCTCGTACTTCTGCCGCTTCTTCCGGCGGGAGACCGGGCTGACGCCGGGTGAGTTCCGCAGACGCGCCACAGGAATGCACCACGATCCCCTGGTCTAGTCCATTTCCGCGCCGCGGCGCCCGTCCTACGGTGCTGTCAGGCCGCAGGACCCGGACCTCCCGGCACACGTCCGTCACAGGCATCCACACGATGTCAGATCCCTGCCGTCCCCGTCAGCCACCGAAGGAGACGCATGTCCACGCACGAGGACCCGGCCGCGCAGAGCCCGCCGTCCGCCGATCCGACCCCGCCCGGGATCACCCGCAAGTCCCTGCTCAGAGCCGCTGTCGCCACCGGATTCGCGGTGCCGCTGATCGGCACCGCGGCCGCCGCCGTCGCCATGGCCGACGACCGGTCCGCGAAGTTCACCACCGTCCCCGGCCCCGCCGGCGCCCCGCTCGCGGTGACCCCCGCCTGCCACGACGGCGACGCCCCGACCATCGACCAGACCGAGGGTCCGTACTTCGAGCCGGGCTCCCCGCAGACCACGGTGCTGACCGGCCCGGGCGGCGGCACCCCGCTCACCGTCAGCGGCGTCGTCTACGGCCTGGCGTGCCAGCCGATCGCCAACGCCCTGCTGGACTTCTGGCAGGCCGACAACGGCGGCAACTACGACATGTCGGGGTACAACTTCCGCGGGCACCAGTACACCGACAGCCAGGGCCGCTTCAGCCTGACGACAATCGTGCCCGGCCTCTATCCGGGCCGGACCAAGCACATCCACGTCAAGGTGCAGGCACCGAACCAACCGATCCTGACGACCCAGCTGTACTTCCCGGGCGTCCCGCAGAACTCCACCGACACCATCTACGACCCGCGGCTGCTGATGACGGTCACGCAGCACGGCTCGGGGGTGGCGGGGGCGTTCGACTTCGTCCTCAACGTCCAGCAGGACCCCGGCCCGCCCCCGACGTCGTCCCCGCCGAGCTCGCCGCCGCCGACCTCGCCGCCGCCCGGCGGTGGCACGTGGCAGCCGGACCACACGTACGCCGCCGGTGACGTCGTCACCTATGGCGGGGCGACGTATACGTGCCTGCAGGGCCACACCTCGATGGTCGGGTGGGAGCCGCCGAACGTACCCGCGCTCTGGCAGCGTCAGTAGCGACGTGGTCACGCCGCCGCCGGCCTCTTTGTGGGGAGAGGCCGGCGGCTTGGTGTTTGTTCTTTGTCGGTGGGGGGTGCGGTTGGTCTGTGGGTTGAAAGGCGTTATTACGACCTTCGGCCAGGGTGTTGATGGTGCGGGGTCCGGGCTGGTGGGTGG